>CAYPBX010000113.1:0-7512 GCA_964409075.1 uncultured Candidatus Obscuribacterales bacterium | reverse complement strand
TGCGGGCAACCTTGTAGAGCCTGGCTCTTATGGCGGGACTGCTTGCCGGGCCCGGCGGGTGGAGAAAATAATTCACTTCTACTTGTACCGGCTGCATGCTCCTGTATTTGAGGTAACGGAGGCGGGAGAGATCAGCCTGCATGGAGAGACAGGTCTCATAGGTGTCCCAGATGGCATCGGCAGTTGCCCGGTAGGTAGCAAGCTCAGCTCCCGTGCGGCTTTTTTTGGCTGCGATGTTGATAATTCCTTTGAGCTCTTGAAACCGCTTATCCGGATCCGTTGCTGTGTGCTCGGCATAGAGGCGCATGGCAGCAAAAAAGCGCCTGCACTCCTTCACGATCTGCTCAGAGCTTTCGACCACATGCCGGTTGGTGAGGAAGTAGGTCTGCCCTGGTTTTGTAGTCGCAACCGGAAAGGCGGTGCCGAAACCTACAACCCTGAAGCCGTGGTCAACGGTAGTTGTCGTGTACACGGGAAACTTATGCTTGGGAGAAAGATCTGACAGCTGTATCCACTCACCGCTGCCAAGGCGCATCTTCAGTCCTACATTTAGCTGGTATACCCGGCTTTTAAGCTTGCGGTCCAGGGCTTCCCAGCTCTCCAGCGGCAAGGAAGGTTGAGGCAGGAGCACCAGAGCAAGGCAGGCAGCCAGGATATTCAGTCCTGGTCGCTGGCAGCTGCCGGTATCGCCGGGCGCCGGCAAGCACCATGCCGCGCACGCCAGCAATCTTGCGACAATTGTTGAATTAAAAGGCGAACGCTTATCTGGATACATCGCGAGCCCCAATTATAGATCGCAGCGCTGGCTGCGGCTCCTGATGTTCTTTATCTGACATTTATCCTGTCTCAATCTCAATTTCAAAGGTGCGTTGCCAGGGAAAGGCAACGCGGATCTTGCCAGGTCGATAGCCAAGGCTGTCGGCTATGCGTTGCAAAAACGGCTGCATGAGCATAGCCAATTTAGCCTGATCGGGACTACCGGAAAGCCGCGGGCGTATCGATGCTTGATATGCCCAGTCATCAGCCAGGCGAACAAAGAGGCATTCCTTGAGGAGATGGTTGGCCAGCCCTTTATCTGGGCACCGGGCGATGCTGTTATACCAAAAGGCGACCCCCTGAGCGACGGCGGACCCGATTGAATTGCCGGCAGTGTTCCAGCCAGCATAGGCAACGATGCGAGCCAGCAGCGCCTGATTGCCGAGAAGAGCCTCGACCAGCGCAGGATCTGCGCCGTTGGCAAAAGCCAGGTCGATGAGCACAACAGCCGCTGGTGCAGCTTCGATGAGCGCTAAGGTGGAAGCGACAGCAGAGCCTGTGTCGAGCTTTGCCTCTACCTGGCAGCCGCCTGTATCTATGTAATCACCCTGCTTGCCGGTTGCATGTACGACAATGGCAAGGTCGGGCTCTTGCCTTTGGCTCACCCTGACTCCGGCTGCCTCCAGGTGCAAGCTGAGAGTCGTTCCCAGGGGCTGCCCTTCATACTTGCCCAGGCAGTCCCTGGATGCCTCGTCAGCGAAGAAGGTGCGACAGACTGGATTGGCTTTCGCCAGCATAGTAAGAGCGCGTGCCACCAGAGTTGAGGCTACCTCGTCTGCTCCAGGGTAGACAGAAGCCCGGCTAGCGAGCTTGAGGGTCTCTATTTCACGCGCCAGCATTGCCCTTTCTTTAACGTTCAGACCATACTGTCCTGAGTCGTCGGCGCTCAATGCCAGGTAGTCAATAATCTGGTCCTTTACCAAGGCGATAAGCTTTCTGTTGATGAGGAAGTTCTTCCGTCGGCGTTCCAGATAGTCCTGCCTGATCTCAAAGGGGATCTCAGCTTCCAGGTCGGCAAGCTGCCTGGCTGAGATCCTCCCGGACAGGCTTAACTTGTGCAGGAGAGCCGACCAGCTGTAAATCTGCCTGCCAAAACGGCTCCAGTAGGGCATCTCTTCACTGGCATCGAAGCTGTCGGCGATGCGCATGATGCTTGCTTGTGCCAGGATGATTGTTTCCGGGCCTGCCTGCTGACGCCAGGCAGGCAGCCTTGCCAGTCGGCTGTTGATAGCGCAAGGAGGCTCGCCACAGCGACGCGAGTGTACAAGCCCGCCATAAAGTATTGTGTCCAGGCAGAGGATGAGGGCGGCGGGCTTTACGGCTGCAATCTCATTCTCAATCCAGGCGACCATTTCGGCTGTGCGTGCCGGCTGCTCCAGGCTGCCAAGCATATCCCTGGGCGGCATCAGCGCCTCCATGCCTGCAGCTTCAGCCAGCAGGCAGGGAAAGGCCCCAGTAACCGGGCGGTTGTCCAGCGGGACCATAAGGATCTTCAAGCACGCCTCTCTAGCTGCCGCCTTCAGGGGCGCCCCCGGGAGAGCCCGATTGAATCCGGCTCACCGGCTGGCGGTTGGGCTACAGCGCTAAACTTAAGACCGCTTTTGGCAGCTGTGTCCTGGGAGACGAGAACTCCGTTGGCCACGCCCTCTTGCCTCCTGGAGGAGATGGTTGCCGCAACTTGGGTGTCGGTAAAATCAGCACGGCTCCAGACAGCAGCCTCGAAGTAGAGATGCTGGCCGACCAGGTCTCCCTGAATGGGGGCGGCTACATAAAGCTTGAGCACGCCGGACCGCGGGATCTCGCCGGCAGATACTACCTTGCGGTCGGGACCCAGACGAAGCTCCCGCCCGTAAATCGGCTTGGCGCCTGTGTCTTTGTCGGCCATGGCCAGCGCTACCGTAGCGCCAGGCTTGCCCGTAACAGTAAATTCGGCCGATCTGCCCAAAACCATCCGGCCTGGCAGGTAGAGGCGTGCCGGCACCAGACGCTCTGCCAGGCTCGGCCTGCCAGCCTCGCTTGAGGGAGCGCCAATTTTAATCGGTTCGGAAAGCTTACTGGAAGTGGAGGGACTGCCTGAGGGAGAGGTACTCTCAGCTGGTGGATGGAACGGTGTTCGCAGGGAAGCAAGCAGATTCACCGGGCCCCAGGCGCCTCTGGGAGGGCGAAAGGCGCTGTTCTCTTTCTCTCCTGCCGGCTGGCTCTGCAGCCGGCATAGAGAAGATAGCGCAACCTGCGACAGACAGGCTGCCAGGAAAACCGCTAGACTGACTGTTGTGAGCCGCATGGAGTAAGAGCAGCTGACCGTGTATCTTATAGATAGCTAAAAATACTACCATGCTGCAAAAGACAGAAGAGACAGCTGATGAATGGCGCTATCGTGCCCCGGGTTTTCGTGAGCGGCTCTCCCTCAAGGCTCTAGGAACGTTCACCTGCCGCTGGCTTGCCGGGCAGGTGCCTCTCTTTGAGGCATTCTGGGTCGCGGTTTCCTTTCATCTTTTGCTTGTGCCTGTCATCTGGGTGGCTGGCTGGATCCTGCCCTGGCCGAAATCGCCGCCTGTGACAACCGTTATCGAGTTTGATTTGAGCGACTGGCCGCGGCAGGCCAGAACTGGCAAGATAGTTAAATTTCGCGATCCTGGTCATTAATCGCTCCCTGCCTGGCTACGCCAGCTCGTCGGCGCCCCACTCGCTCCGCTAGAGACAATGCCGCTCACTTTAGGGCGTAGCGAAACGGCTGTAGGGGAGACGCCATGCGTCTCCCGGGCGATGCATGGCATCGCCCCTACCGATACCACTTGCAAACTGCTCAAAAGGTGCGTCAATCGGTGGTTTGTACATAATGGCCGGGGTCGGTAACTGAGCGGCATTGCTGCTAGAGACGCGTGGTAACCTCCTCTTTCGCCTGCCTGGATGGGCGTGGTTTCAGGAGCCGGTTCGAGACATCGGGTATGCTTTAGCTTCTTGCTCCTGCAGAATCCCTTACAAATTGCGATGGTGGTTGTGCTCATTCTCGGGGAGGGATAGTTGGCGGCAGCTGCTAAAAACTGGAGGGTTGCTCCCCGGGTAGCTCCTGACCAGGCTCTTGTAGAAGCTGCCGGCGGGTCTGAGCTGGTGGCGCGGCTATTGCTGTCCAGAGGCATTGACAGCGCTGGCCAGGCGGAGAGATTTCTCGATCCCCGCTGCTATACTCCGGCAAGCCCGATGGAGCTGCCTGGCATGAGCGATGCGATCGTCCGCATCGCCGAAGCCGTCGACAGAAAAGAGCAAGTCACCGTATATGGTGACTACGACGTAGATGGTGTCAGTGCCACCTCACTTTTATACTTGGTTCTAAAGCAGCTCGGTGCCAGGGTAGACTATTACATCCCCAGTCGGTCGGCAGAAGGCTACGGGCTGAATCTACAGGCCCTCAGCATCCTGGCTAGCAAGAACCGCACCAAGCTCATCATTACCTGCGACTGCGGCATCAGCAATTTTGCCGAGATTAACTTTGCCCGCTCTTTTGGCGTGGACACCATTATCTGCGACCATCACACTATGCCGGAGCTTCTGCCGCCGGCATCTGCAATTCTGCATCCAGGGCAGCTCTCCCCGGACCATCCTTTATCTGCTCTCCCTGGTGTGGGCGTTGCTTACAAGCTTGCCGAGGCGCTTACTGCCGACAGGGGCGTTCCCGAGGTTGCCCATGAGCTGGTTGATCTTGTAGCCTTGGGGATGATTGCCGACCTGGTGCCGCTTACAAAGGAGAATCGTTATCTGGTCCAAAGGGGAATGCAGCAGCTGACTGCATCCAGGCGTCCGGGACTGAGGGCGCTTCTCAATCGTCTGGTGCCATCCAGCAGCACGGATCTGATTGGCTTCGGTCTGGCGCCGCGAATTAATGCTGTTGGCAGGCTGTCCGATGCGCGCCTGGCAGTTGAGCTCTTCACAACCGATGATGATGCGGTAGCCGAGAGCATAGCAGCACGGATGGAAGTTGAAAACCAGAGGCGGCAGCAGCTGTGTGAGAAGGTCATGAACGAGGCTGTACGCAAGCTGGAAGATGTCGGGGCGCCAGGCAAGCAGCGTGCGCTTGTCGTTTACGATCAGGGATGGCACCAGGGCGTGGTCGGTATCGTTGCCTCGCGATTGGTCGAAAAGTACAACCTGCCAGCTTTTGTTGGCGAGCTTGACCTTAAGGCAGGCACGCTTAAGGGCTCAGCTCGATCGGTAAAAGGGATCGATCTCTGGCAGGTCCTGAAGGCCAATGAGCACCTTATCGAGCGCTGGGGCGGGCATAAAATGGCGGCTGGCTTCAGCCTGGCTGCCGAGAAGGCAGAAATCTTTGCACGCGCAGTCAGCGACACCGTAAAGAAGCTCGAGGATGAGGACAGGCCGGAGCCGGTCCTCGAGATCGATGCCGAGCTTCCGCCTGCGGATGTCTCTATGAATCTGGCAGCCGATCTGGAGCGACTGGCGCCCTTTGGTATGGGCAACAGAAAGCCGGTCTTCATGATGGCAGGGCTTACTGTCTCCCAGGCTCGGGTCATCGGGTGGCAAGGTAACCACGCTCGCCTTCTGCTTACAGATGCCCGCGGCGGGGCCACTTTTGAGGCTGTCTTCTGGAGAGGCGCGGACAGATTGCCTCCTGCCGGTAGCCAGATAGATGTCGCCTTCTCTTGTGAGGTCAACAGCTACGGGGGCAGGCAGCGCTTGCAGCTCAATCTTGCTGACTGGCGTTGTGCCAGGCAGGCGGATCTGCATCTGATTGGGCAGCAGGCCGAACCGATGTCCATAGAGGCGCGCGCTTCTTTGATTGATCCTGCCAGTAGCCTCAATGAGCCAGCAGCCTCTCCTCTGACGGCTTCAGGCGGCCGGGCAAGCGAGGTGCCAGGTTCAGCACAGACGAGATGGAAGGATCTGCGCAACCACTCATCACCTTCTGCTCTCCTGTCTGCTGCTGCCTCTAAGCTTGGCGACTCGCTGGTGGTCTTCTCGGAGAGTGGACAGACCCCTGGTGCGGTTGCTGCTGCCGATCGAACGCAACTTACAGGCCATACCCATCTCATCCTCTGGCAGTATCCCCCCGCACTTGCCGTCTTGCAGTCCATGCTCACGGGGCATGCGTGGCACTGCGTCTATCTCATTGGTGGTGCCAGCCCTATGAATGAGGAGCCGGCCGGCTTTTTGCAGCGCCTGCTGGCTTGTGTGCGCTTTGCGGTCAATAAGAGGCAGGGAATGGCCGGCATAGACAAGCTGGCAGCTGCGATTGCTGCCAGCCAGGTGTCTCTGGCCTTGGGTCTTGCATGTCTGGGCAAGCTGGGCGCGATCGAATGGTCGGCAGGCTCCGGTCGGCTTCAGCTCAATCTGCTTGGACAGCCGCGTGGCAATGCTTTTGATCTTCCCGAGTTCGGGCAGCTGGCGAGCTGCCTTGCTGACCAGGGCGCTTTTCGAGCCTGGCTCGCCAAGGCCAGCCTGAAGGAGATTGCCTCAGCTGCCTTTGCTGGTTCCGATCGGCAGGGGGAGAGCGCGAAGCCCGAATTACCCGAAACCGCTGCCACAGCTTTTGCAGCTCAAGCATCTGCTGCAGAGCCTATAGTGGACCATTAAGCAAGCAGGCTCACGCCGCCCAGGATTTTAATTTGGTCGGGTGGGTCGCCTGCCACGTGCTTTGCCTTTTTGAGCAGCTTCCTGCCTATCACTCTTGCTCAGCCAAATCCACCATAAAGTGGACCGTACATGGTTACGCAACTTGCAAACACTCGGCTTTGCAAGCTTTTATGCTCCAGCCAATTAGCAAAAACGGTAACTTATACGCACCACTCGATATGGACCACCTCTGCGCTGAAAAATTCGACCCGGCACAAGTGAACAGAGCCGTCATTTTTCAATTATTTTTGCCCGGTAATCTCAGAGCTGTGAACGATGGCACGGGTTGTGCAGGGGGATGAAATGAGCGCTTCGACAAGTATAGTAAATCGCACAGTTGAAAAGAGAGGCAAGATTGACCAGGTCTCCAAACAACCGCCTGTTGAATCAGTTCGACCAGACGATACTGGCCGTGCAAAGAGGCGCAACATAAAGAACCTCAAGCTCATGAGCGCGGCTATGCCGGGTCGCTCCTGGAGGTGGAATTTCTCGCTGGCAGCATGCATCGGCGGGATTGTTTTCAGCCTGAGATACTGGCTTGGGTATGAGCGCATGGGACTGGCTTCAATAGAGGCCGGACGCAGGTTTCGTCTGAGCGTCGCCTCTTGCGCAGTTGTAAGTGGATTGTTTGGAATTCTTGCCCATCAGTGGCTTTCAGAACCTGCTGCCCAGGCGAGCGCTGCCTATGTCCCTGTACTGCGAACTGTCGATCAAAACCTGCAGGCAGAAAGGGTTGAAGAAGCAGCTGGCAGCCAAGCCCTTGCTTTCGTGCCTCTAGAGGGGAAGATCGCAACTAGATACTATCTGCCGCCTTACTACAAGGCGATGACAAGTGAATGGGTAGCGCCGCTTAAGCGTCCCGATGGCTCGAGATGGAAAATGACTATCAAGGGCTATTACAAGCTGAGCTTACCTGGTGAGGAAGCCCCCTCTCTTGGAGATCAGGAGTCCGGGAATCAGACGGACAGCAGCCTTCAGCCAGAAACAGCCACCATCGCCTTTGTGACAACTGGTTCGCCTGAGCCGAATTCAGTCCTTAAGCAGGAAACTTCAGAATCCCGTCTAGAC
>CAYPBX010000112.1:0-7551 GCA_964409075.1 uncultured Candidatus Obscuribacterales bacterium | reverse complement strand
TACCTGCCTTACCGCCATATGAATACCAAAATTGCGGAGTTTGTGCGAAGCGCCGACAAGGCTCGATTTATCCAACAGTACCCTCGCAACATCGGACCGACTACAGATGACAGGCCATACTTTTTCAATTTTTCCAAATGGCACGACCTGTCATCTAAGCGCGCCGGCGAAGCTGTGAGTGTTTCTCAGGGAAGCCCGCTCTTTATTCTCCTGCACCTGGCCTCCAGCTGTCTCCTGGCCTTCGCGCTCATTGTGCTGCCGCTTGATCTAGCCAGGAAGCGGGGACTGTCAGGCCGTTTTGCCGGGCCGTTTCTCATTTATTTTGCGGGTCTGGGAGCCGGATTCATTTTCATCGAGATTGCCATGATGCAGAAGCTGGTGCTGTTGCTCGGGCATCCGCTGTATTCCATAATAGTTGTCCTCTTTTGTCTATTGACCTTCACCGGGTTGGGGAGCCTGCTCTCACAGCGCTGGTTCCAGATGAAAACAGGCCGTGCCTGGCTGGTGCCTGCCGGGCTCTTAATTTGGCTGGGTGGCTTTATCCTGGCGTCGACCTGGTTGGTCGAGACCTTCGTTGCATCGCCGCTTTGGCTTAAGATCCTGCTTTCTTGTGGGTTTCTGGCTCCTCTGGGTCTTTTGCTTGGCATTCCCTTTGCTTACGGGATCCGCTTGCTGACCGCGGTGAACCCTTCGCTTATCCCCTGGGCCTGGGCCATCAACGGGTGCCTTACGGTCGTGGGCTCGATACTGGCGGCTGTCCTGTCCATGTATCTGGGCTTCACCTTTGTTCTGGGCAGCGCCATCGGGCTCTATGCCTTGGCGTTTTTGTCGATCATGCCGGTGCCTGCTACCGCCGGTGGTGATGTTTGAGCATCAGCTGGCAAAGCTGCCCGGGTCGAGCGCCAGATCTTTGTCCTTGAAAGTTGGTGGCGGATCGAAGTTTTGTGTCAGATCGGCAAGCGGCGTGCCGACCAGGGTAATTTTCGCTGCTTCCACATTGCCAGCCACCTGGAGGGCGAGCTTGAAGATCTTCAGACTCTCGGGTTTCATGCCCATGGCTCGGGCGCAAGTGGCATCTAAAGCAGCTACATCGGTGCTCAGGGCGACAAATCCTGCCTGGCGTGCCCTGCCGCTTATTGGACCGTCTCCTTCCATTGCTACAACTGCATCCACGAGTCCCATGGCCGGTCGGGCAAGATGAAGCAGGTCCATGACCGACTCCTCTATGCCTGCCCAGTGCAGAGCGTTCTTTGGCCAGCCGTACTTGCGGCCGGGCACTATGCCAAAGAGGTTCTTCATGGAAGCTGTCATGCCGGCCCAGTGGTGGGTCTTAAGCTTGGGCACGCTTATGATGGCATCAGCAGCGAGGATGGAGCGGGGCAGAAAGATCTCCGTCAGTCCTGACAGGCCGTCGGCGTTGTCCAGGTGCTCCAGCCGATCGAGATTTAAATCGACAAACTCCAGCCCCAGCTTCTTGAGGAGATTACCGATGCCTGTTGCCTCAAGCAAAAACTGAGTGTCGCGAAAGTGCCCTGGCCCTTCGGCAACCAGAATCTCCTTGGCGCCCAGAAAGTCAGCCAGGCTGACCGCTGCCTCGATGACAGCCGGGTTTGTGGTTACCGGCCTGTCTGGACGGAACTCAACTATGTTTGGCTTGATCAGCACCCGCTTGTTCTTCAGTGACGGTAGTGGAAGGTCTTTAATCTGCCCTTTTAGTAGCGACCAGATGGTCTCCTCGTAAGATTCGCAGCGCACAAGGGCAACCGTCGAGTCACCCTGGTAGCGCCAGGAGCGCTGCTTCTCAGTCACCGGTTTTAATTCCTCGGAGAACCTTCTGGCAAAGCTGCAGCCAGCATGGGTTGACAGATAGGCTGTCAGGGCAGCTGCCTTCAAGAAGGCTCTACGGTGCCATACCATGCCTTCAGACCCCAAGCGGATTGCCCAGAGTCTTGACCTCGAGAGCGCATTTAGCCAGTCCAGCCAAAAGGAAGTTGTTATGGACGGCTTGCCCGGGGCTTACGAGCGCCTCAAGCATGGACAATTCCTTTATATGTGCTTTGCCATGAAGGTCGAGGGCCAGAGTCGAGAGGCTAAGAGCCATCGGGGTGTTCATCTGTCTGGCGGTTGCTCTCATTAAGGATAGGCTTTGACTGAGATCCAGCTTCGACTTAAAGGGGGCAAGAGCGGCAAGCGCCGCGGCTGTGGTGGTTGCATAGGCAGACAGATGGGTGCCGAGCATGACGTTGTTGCCGTAATTCCAGCCGCCGCCTGCGCATATATGCTTGAGGAGGTAGTCTGCCGCCAGACGGATGGCTGCATTCGCCTGCTTCAGCCTCTCAGGCGGCATGAGTCTGGCTGTGCGCGCCAGCGCCAGCATAGCGTAGCTGGTAGGCTCTACCCAGTTGAAGGTGTCCGGAGTCCAGGCCCAGCCGCGTGGGTAATCTCTGCTTGCCGGGCCTTTGACCAGGATGAGGAAGAGTCCAGCAAGCAGGCTGTGGGGATTGGCGCGGTGATCGATGAGGTAGTTGCTGCCTGCGGCAAGCGCTTGGCGAATTTTTGCAGCCTGGCTGCCAACTGCCTCTTGCCTGCCTTTTGTGAGCTCATCTAGAGCTATGAGGGCGCAAGCTGTGTTCCAGTCGGAGCTTCCGGCTCCGGGGGTTGTGGACCAGCCGCCATCCTTATTTTGTGCTTGCAAAAGGAAATCATGAACAAGCCTGACTACGGCAGGCTGGTCCTTCAATGCCAGCGCGCACCAGACTGTGGCTTCCAGAGAAGGGTCGCTGCCAGGAGCATAAGGCCACCAGCCGTTCTGGCAGCTTTCAACAAGCAGTGCTCTCAGGGGGTTAGACAGATGCGCGGCGGCGACTCTAGGCACAGGTCAGGGTTGCTTGCTGGGCGCTCGTTAGCATTCCGGGCGGCTCGAAGAAAGTATAGCCTGAAGGCTGCTTTCGATCCGGCAGCTCAAGGTTCAAGAGCCGGACCGATTAAATTGCTTTTTCTTAAAATATCTTGCCTGACCGTTATTGACTTGGCAACCGCGGGAAATACCCAATATATACGCAAAAGCGTGTAATTGCCAGAGGAGGTGATGTACAGCCAAACCGGCGGTTAAACTAAGAAATTCGGCCCCACAGCGAGTTTTTGATAAGTTAAGAGAATTCGATTTTACTAGACTAACTTGACCCGAAATTTCAAGTTTTCTGCCTGCAAGGCGTAAGCAGTTATAAAATAGGCTGGCAACTTACTAAATAAAGCTGGCCGCAGGTGCCGGCGTCTTGCAGGTAGATTAGGAGGACATATGTCGCGATTTATGTACGATTTTATCCATGACGAGTCAGGTCAGGGTATCACCGAATATGGCGCAATCCTGGCTTTCGTCGCGACCCTTGTAGCGTTGGTCTTTACCTTCGCGCAAGGTCAGCTGGCAAGCTCGATTTCAGCAGCCTTCTCGGCTGTTGTGATGCAGCTCAACCAGGTCGCCTCGACCGGCGGCACATAAAGTCCAGGCACAGGAGGGCCTTTGCTTCTCCTGGCAGGAGCTACGGATAGATACGCAACAGGCAGGGGTGCTCGGGCTCCTGCTTTTGTTTTAGATGATGCAGATTATCTGACACAGTCAGGTTAGAAAGCAGCCCTGCGGGTACAACTCGTGGTGACCAGGTGGACAAGCGTTGTTCTAAAAGTCTGAATGTGTATTAATAGTAAGAGGTTAATCTTTCTCTTTTAGTAAGGAGGGGCCGTAATGAATCCATTGCGTGCTTTATTTCTGAGCCTGTCTCGAATGCCGCCGGCATTAATGCTTCTGATAATCGTAGGACTGGCAGTCTTTGTCACCTATGCTGTCCAGAGCGAGCTGGGCAAATCCCAGCGAGCGGCGAAGGAGGTCGAGGAGGCGCTCAAGGCCAAATACGAGCAGAAATCCAGGGTTGTATACGCGATAAAGGCTATTCCCGAAGGGGCAACCATCTCGGCTGATTCCCTGGAGGAGCGGGAGATAGATGCTGGCAAGGCGCCGCAGGACGCGCTGCCGTCCGCCTCGATGGCGGTGGGCAGGATAGCCAAATACGGCATACCTGACGGACAGATCGTCTCTCAACGAGAGCTGGCGCCTGTGGGAGTCTCGGTCGGATTCGAGGGGAAGATTAAAGAAGGCATGCGCGCCGTGACATTCCCCATCGACCAGCACTCCGGTGTTGCAGGCTTTGTAGCGCCCGGAAGCCATGTCGATATTCTGGTTACTGCCGGCTCAGGCGATGATACCAACACCAAGCCGATACTCTCGGATGTGGAGGTGATTGCCGTCGGGCAGACATTCCAGCGTACTTCAGGGCAGACAGGCGCTGTGCCTGCTACCTCGATAACGATTCTCGTCAGTCCTGATGATGCACAGAAGCTGGTCAAGGCTATCATGGCCGGCAAGCTTTATCTGACGCTCAGGAACGACAAGGATCACACTCCGGTAGCTGTGGTCGATGTGTCGCAGCTTTTTGAAAAGAGAGGCTCCGATAGCGACATGGCAGCGCTGCCGCCTCCGGCCAGCCTGCCGCCGCCGCCGCTTCCTGGTGGATTCGACGAGGGTGGAGGCGACATTGCGCCGCCGCCGCCCCCGCCGCTGCACGAGATCGAGGTCTGGTCCGGCAGTAAGAAGGATGTTCTCTCGGTGCCCAAAGGCTAACCTGCGTGAATATTCTTAACTGCTGGGTACAACACTAGAGGATATCTAGATGCGAAGAGGATACGAGCCGAAATGAAATTAACCACCTTGCTTGTCTGCGATGCTGGTCTGGATAAGCGCCAGACCATAGAAGACCTTATTCACAGCCAGCCAACGCTGTCGCTTGTGGGCACAGTCTCCGGTGGCATGGCGCGAGAGCAGATCGGCAGTCTGCAGCCAAAGCTCGTGTGGATTGAGCTTTCACCAGCTCCGGTTCGTGGCCTATCATTATTGGCAGAGCTGCGGGAGACCTTCCCGCAGCTCTACTTCTTCGTAAGCTATGAGGTTCCTGATCCGGAGCTGATCCGAACAGCCTACAGGCTGGGAGCTTCGGACTTTCTGGATGCGGAGCGCTGGCGTACGGATCTCCCTGCTGCCGTGCAGAGCATTCAGCTGAAGCATCAATCAGAATCCGTATCTACCGCATCAGGGAAGGTGGTCGCCGTATTCAGTCCCACAGGCGGGATCGGTGCAACCACGATTGCAACCAACCTGGCAGGAAAGCTCGGCAGCTTCGGGGAGACCTCAATCATCGATCTTGATCTGCAGTTTGGCATGGTAGCGCACTACCTGAATCTGGAGCCATCCTTCAGCTTAAGCACCATCGATTTCTCGCATACTAACTTCGATGCGACCTATCTGAGAAACTTGATGACCAAATACGATGACAAGCTCAGCATTCTGGCGGCACCGCCGGAGCTGGAGGACATCGGCGATATCTATGCGGCCCAGGTGCAGGAGATCCTCTATACAGCCAAGCAGGAGTTCCGCTATTCAGTAGTGGATCTGCCGAAAAACCTTCTGGATGAGCGTGCGATTGCCTCTCTAGATCTGGCCGATCATGTTGTTGTCCTGACTGAGTACAACTGGTCTGCCATTCTCAATGCCAGGAAATGTCTGGACACATTTAAAGCACATTACAATCAGGAGAAATTAATTCTGGTCATTAACCGCTCCGAGTGGTTGCCGCAGGACGTGCTCTCTGAGTGCAAGGCTAACCTGAACTATCCTGTCTATCACGAAATTCCCAACGATCCAAAAACAGCCAAGTGGGTGAACAACCAGGGGCAGATAGCCCCTGGGCATACCGGACTGGGCAAGTCGCTCGAGCAGCTTGCGCGCAAGATAACCGGCGGCGAATCTCTGCTTCTGACAGAGAAGAGAGACAAGGCTGGAGGCTTCCGCTTGCCAGCTATTTTTGGCGGCAAGAAAGAGTAAGAAAGAGGGTGAGTAATAATGGCTGACGAGGATAAGGACAAGAGCGTACCAGCACGACAGACGTCGTCGCTCATGGGACAGTTGGTCAGGCAAAGACAGTCCTCCGATGTGGCGTCGACACGTCAGCAAGGCGGGCTTTCTCGCCAGCAGGCAGGTACCGCCCCGGCAGCCAGTGCTCCAGGAACCGCAGCTGCCCAGGAGGCCCCGAACCGGGCCGAGATCGATCGGATAGACCAGCGGGAGGACGAAAGGAGTGAGCCGATCGAGATTGGCGAGGGCAAATTCCAGGCCAATCAGGGGCTGATTCGCGAGCGGGAAAAGGTCATTATAGATCAGCTGCGCCGCGAGCTCGACACCTCACGCATGACCCAGATAAGCGAGGATACTCAGGCTCAGGTGCGTGCCAGGATCCGGGAGATAGTGAATTCCGATCCGGCACCGCTGACGATGATGGAGAAGGGGATTCTGCTGCAGAACATTCTCGATGAGGTGTTTGGCTTTGGGCCCTTGGGACCGCTTCTGCGCGACCCGTCCATCGGTGATATCTGCGTCAACAATTACAACGCCATATACGTGGAGCGGCACGGTCGGCTCGAGAAGACCAACATTGTCTTCGAGAACGAGCGGCACTTGCGGCAGACGATCGATAAGATAATCCAGCCTCTGGGAAGGCGCCTGGACGACAACTCGCCCATGGTGGATGCGCGCCTGCCCAACGGCTCGCGAGTTAATGCCACCATTCCACCGGTTACGATCGATGGTCCCACATTGACGATCAGAATGTTTGGCACGAGCATCATGTCGCTCGGTCAGCTGGTCGAGAAGGGATCGCTGTCTGTGCAGATGGCCGAGGTCTTGAAGGCGTGCGTGAAGGGGCGCGTGAATCTCATCATCTCCGGCGGTACCGGTTCCGGGAAAACCACGCTTTTGAATGCGCTCTCGGCGCATATAAATCCGCGCGAACGCATCATCACCATTGAGGACGCCGCTGAGTTGAAACTCCAGCACGAGCACTGGGTGCGCATGGAGACACGGCCTCCCAACACTGAGGGCAAGGGTCAGATAACGCAGCGCATGTGCCTGATCAACTGCCTGCGGATGCGCCCGGACAGGATAATTCTCGGGGAGTGCCGCGGTGAGGAGGCCTTCGATATGCTCCAGGCGATGAACACCGGTCACGGCGGTTCGATGACCACGATTCACGCCAACTCGCCCAGAGACGCCACCAAAAGGCTTGAGAACATGATCCTCATGTCTGGTATGGATATGCCACCACGGGCAGCCAGAGAGCTCATCGCCTCTGCTTTGCAGGTGATCGTGCAGATCAGGCGCCTTGAGGATGGTACGCGCCGTATTACCGAAATCTCCGAGATAACAGGAATGGAAGGGGATGTGATTGCCATCAATACTCTCTTCCACCTAGAGCGTGAAGGTCGCGATCCGCGCGGATTCTTCAAGTGCCGCCACGTCGGCTCCGGTCTGCCGCCCAAGTTTCTCGAGCAGCTTGAGCAGGAGGCCGTGCCGTTCAAGCTGGAGTGGTTGCGCTGAGCTTTAAATTAAGGAATTTGTGAGGTAAAGCCATGTCGGCCTCAATGCTTACATTTACAATTGGTGCCGTC
>CAYPBX010000111.1:0-7554 GCA_964409075.1 uncultured Candidatus Obscuribacterales bacterium | reverse complement strand
AGGACAGGAGCAAGCTGTCTCCACCGGCGCTATCTCTGGCGGTGATGGCGGCGCGCTGGCCGGTGCCGAGGTATATCAAGGACAGGAGCAAGCTGTCTCCACCGGCGCTATCTCTGGCGGTGATGGCGGCGCGGCTGCTGTTGAAGCTTCTCAAGAGCAGGCGCAAGCGGTGACAGCAGGAGCCGGAAGCGATGGAACAGGCGCGACCGCATCAGCATCAGCTTCTCAGCAGCAAAGTCAAACGACGGTAGTGCATGTGCAGACGCCGGCACCGACAATCATTCATCAGCCGGCGCCTACTCCAGCACCGCATAGCGCGGCGCCATGGGCCTACCCGGTCAGTTACCCCCTATGTCCGAGACCGGCTTCCGCTCCACTCACCATCCAGCCGGTTTCGACAACCCCAACAGCACTGGCATCCAGTCCGAATTCGCTCACCTCGCGCGTGTCGTTCTGGAAGAGACTACTAATTGAAATTATCAAAGGTTGGCCAGCATCCAAGTAGTCAGTGCTACTGCTTCAGCGGAAGGAGTCGGCAAGCTGACTCCTTCCGCTTCCACACAAGGAGGTGTGTTATGTATCTGTATTTCATCTCGATAAGCTTTGTTTGCACCACATTGGCAGCTCATTTTTACTTTCCCAACAGCGCAATCGCCCAGACGAGCAAGGAAACAATCCCGGAGCAACGCTGGCAAGCATGGCGGCAACGTCTGCGATCAAAGCTAAAAGCCAGAGCCGAGGAAGCAAAAAAGCTGCCGCCTACCTACCACAAACACTATAAGTGGACCTCAGAAGATGGCTCAACATCTTTCGAGCACAAAGAATGGGCAAGCTCCGGTAACAAAGGCAATTATACGTATGTACAACAGTCCTCATCTACTCACAGTACCACAGACACTAAGAAACAGGATTCTAAGCAACAAAAATGATCAGGATCTGGCTCTTTCGCACGAAGCACCATATGTTTAACCTTCAAGGTGCGACGATGACGCAGCTATTTTTGCCCGGAGATCGACATGGCTCACAGACGGCGGTAGCTGTCCCTCTATGCATCAATTGGGAAGTATCATTGCACCTGAGGCTAACCTTAGCCGAGACCCAACCCAGGATATTACCCAATAGGCCCTCAAGCGTCTGGCCAACCACAGCAACTCGTCCGACGTGACCGCCGGCTACATCGTCGCCGACGTAAAGCGCCTCCGCGAGCCGATGAAGCGGATTACGGATTTCATTCTGAAACAGGTAGGGAAGCAGCATTCTCGCGGCACCGGCTAGCCCCATTCCAATCCGGCCACCGGGAGTTCTGTGAATCCACGGCTCCAGATCGTCCGACCAATCAATCTTGCAAATTTAAAGCTATACTTATAAAATACAAAGGTGATTAAACGTCGTATACAGTCGACAGTTCAAGAGGCGCTGAACAGACAGGCTGCGGTGGCGCTTGTCGGCGCCCGACAGGTTGGCAAGACGACTCTGGCGTTGGAGATAGCCAGAGACAGGGAAGCGCTCTACCTTGACCTGGAATCCAGAGAAGATCGTGCCAAGCTTGCTGAACCGGCTCTTTTCCTGAGCAACTACCAGGACCGTCTCGTCATCCTCGATGAGATACACCGGGTTCCCGATCTCTTTCAAACACTCAGAGGATTGATCGACCAGGGACGGCGGGCAGGCAGGCGCACTGGCCGTTTCCTCATACTCGGCTCTGCGTCCATCGACCTGCTGAGGCAATCGGGTGAAAGCCTGGCAGGACGAATCGAGTACGTCTACATGAACCCGCTCGACGTGCTGGAAGTGAAAGACAGCGATGACGCATTCAATCGTCTCTGGGTTCGCGGCGGCTTTCCAGACAGTTATCTGGCAACAAGCGACAGCAACAGCATGAAGCTGAGAGAGAGCTTCATTCGTACTTATCTGGAGCGGGACATCCTTCAATTCGGTCCCCGTATTCCGTCGGAAACGCTCGAACGACTGTGGACAATGCTGGCGCACAATCAAGCTACGCCCTTGAACGCATCGAGACTTGCCGCAGGACTGTCGGTCAGCGCTCCCACAGTAACAAGCTATATCGATCTTCTGGTGGATTTGTTTCTGGTGCGCCGGCTGCACCCATTTCATGCGAATATCGGAAAGCGTCTGGTCAAGTCAGCAAAGGTGTATGTGCGAGACTGCGGCTTGCTGCACGCTCTGCTCGGCATCGAAGACTACAATGAGCTGTCCGGGCATCCGGTAGTCGGACCGAGCTGGGAGGGTTATGTAATCGAAAACATTCTTGCCGCTGCTCCCGCCAGAACAAGAGCAAGCTTCTACCGAACTTCAGCCGGCGCCGAGATAGACCTGGTACTGGAGTTGGCAGGCAGACATGGGATCTGGGCAATCGAGATAAAGCGAAGCCTGGCAGCCAGGGTGGAGCGGGGATTTCACATCGCTTGCGCTGATCTCGGGCCAAAGCGCCGATTCCTGATACATCCAGGACGGGACTCCTATCCGATAGCGCCCGAGCTGACGGCCACCGGACTGCGGGAATTCGCCACCAGTCTGGCCAAGCTGTAATGTATCCGTTTCACTTACGGCGTATCTCCAGACGCAAGAGCAGATTGTCCAGGCCGGGAGGCAAAAGTGACCGAGGACAGATTGAAATTGATAGAGCAGGAACTGGAGGCGATCAAACAGCGGACCGCAGGGGTGGAGGCTGACAAAAACAGCTGTTTTGCTAGAACGAGCGCAGGAAAAGGGACAGAGTACAATAAACCGGCCATGGATAATGAGACACTGAGATTGCCTGCCGACGGCCGTCCGCTCCCCAGCTGGCGTGCTATGCATATGGATACGTCCCCGTGGGCTGAGGAGCTCCAGCTGAAGTTCTATCGGGACGCTCCCGCCTGGCGGAAGCTGGAGGTGGCTGGCGATCTCACTAGGGGTCTGCTGATCTTGGCGGAAGCCGGCTTGAAAGAACGGTATCCTAAGGACTCGCCAGCTATGCTCCGGCGGCGACTGGCCGGAGTGATACTCGGTGCTGACCTGGCAGCCCAAGTATACGGTCCACTCGACCAACTAGATGACAGCGTGACCTAAGATGGCGACTACTCCTGAATGGATTCTCGTTACGCTGAAGGTAATTGACGTGCTCGAGGCGCTCGGTATCACGTATACCGTTTGTGGTTCAGTCGCCAGCATCACTCACGGGGTGGCGCGTGCAACCGTAGACACAGATCTGTTAGCCGACTTCAAGTTAGAGCACTCAGAAGCATTTGCTGCTGCCCTCAAGGAAGAATTCTATATTGATCCAGACTCTATGCGCGAAGCGATCAGGCAGCGTACAAGCTTCAACGCTATCCATCAAGACACCATGTTCAAAGTAGACATATTCATTACTAAGGCACGGCTGTTCGATCAAGAGCAACTCGCTCGCCGTGTGCAAAAGATTATTGCTCGGAACCCCGATCGCAAGGCCTGGATATCCAGCGCTGAGAACAGCGTCCTGTCCAAGTTAGAGTGGTTCCGTCTCGGTGACGAGGTTTCCGAGCGTCAATGGCGAGACGTGCTAGGTATCCTGAAGACACAGCGCGGCAGGCTCGACATTGAATACATGCGTAAAACAGCTTCGATTCTTGGTATTCACGATTTGCTTGCAAGCGCGCTGGAAGAGGCCGAAAAGTGATACATAGGAACCATTGACTGCGGCCAGCGTTGGTACCGCGACATGCGCATCCATGGCATTGAGCTACTTCAGCTACCTCATCTATGCCTTGCTTATTTCGTAGCGCTTGACCATAATCGAGGGCTCTTTCTTTCTCGCCTGCGCCAGATCGAATGCTGTCTGAAGCGCAAGCCAGCCCTCGGCGGTTCCTCCGAAGGCTTTATCCAGGCGGATTGCCATCTCAGGGGAAATCCCCGCCTTGCCGTTCACCAGATTATTCAAAGCCTGCCGCGTTACGCCAAGCACCCGGGCACCCTCGGTCACAGAGAGACCTAGAGGCTCCAGGCAGTCATGACGCACTGATAGCCCGGGGTGTGGTGGTTGCTTCATCGACATAGTTCCTACCTCATGTCAGTGATAATCGACCAGGTCGACATCAACCACATCGTTGCCTTCAAAGCGGAATGTGACTCGCCAGTTTCCTGACACCCAGACCGACCAGAAGCCCTTCAAATCTCCTTTCAGTGGGTGCAGCCTGAGACCTGGTAGATTCATCGTCTCAGGACCGGTGGCTACGTCCAGCCGTGACAGAATGCGTTCCAGCTTAGGCACCAGCTCCTGAGATACTCCCCTTCGGTCCGCATTCCTATTACAGCCGCGCCAGCCCCTTATGCCGGAAACCCTTCACCAAGGCAATTGCTTTCCTTCTCGATGTATGATCATTGTATCGTGACAATTGTCACTTGTCCACCCGAGTAAGTGACATAACAGCCAAAAGTCGCCTCTATCGCCATTGTTGGAATTCTCGTCTCTCCTCCGAACGTCCATGGTCCCGCACGCATTAGAGCTGTGGTCCATAATCCTATGCCGTATGCATCTTGACAAAAGGTATCTGTAGCTACAAAATGTAGATATAATCTACCCCATACCATTCATCTGGGACGAATCAAAACGAGATGCAAACCTGGCAAAGCATGGGCTTAACTTTGCCGATGCCCACAAGGTTTTCGACGACCCCTATGCGTGGTCCGGGCCGGACCCCAGATATTCAGACGACCGCTGGATACTCATCGGCAAACTTGATGACAGGCTGGTCGTGTTGGTGGCATACACGGAGCCGAGACCCAAGACATTTCGCATCATTTCAATGAGGCAAGCGACTCGCCGGGAGGCTGACCGCTATGAACAGGAGAAAGCAAAGGAGCTAGCGTCATCCGCAGATCCCCTCTGGAAGCTGTTGGACCAACTGGAAAAGGAGGGGGAGCAAGAGTAAGTACGACACAAGCAGGAGAATACACCCACCACCGCCAGCAAGTCAAGAAAGGAAGTGATAATCAACATGGGAATGGCAAAAAGACGAGCGAAGGAATCCAGCTCCCGAACTGACTGGGAAAGGTTGAAGCGAATGAAAGATGAAGACATCGACACCTCAGAGATACCCGAATTGGACGATTCCTTCTGGGCGCAAGCAGAGATCGGCAGCCCGCTGCGCAAACGGCTGATTTCACTGCGCCTCGACACCGATGTGATCGAATGGTTCAAAGATCAGGGACCGAACTACCAGACCCGAATGAATCAGGTACTTCGGGCATACATGAAATGGCGACAGAAGAACTAAGCGCTCGTTGCGCTGGTAGACGCAGATAGTCCCTGGCAATTCACTGACGCATTAGAGGTGACACCTACGCGCTCATTCAGAGAAACCGTCGCCGAGCGAGCCGCAAGCGATCCCAAATTCACCAGAGCCTGGCGGGCAAAGCTGCAACGGCATTCTTCAACGGCGAGCTGGAAACTTCCCGTTTGATTCTTCGCGAACTTGTAAGTGCCACGATCGGCTTTGAAGAACTTGCAGCCGAGACTTCCAGACCAATCAAGAGTCTCCACCACATGCTTTCCCGGAAGGGAAACCCCGGCATGGATGACATCGCCACCATATTCGGTGCGATCTGTAAGAAACTCAGTGTAGCAATTCAAATTCAGGTGGTCGAAACCAGTTAATCAAATCAGCCATAAGGTCGAGATCCCCGGATCGTGGATATTCACTAGGTCTCCCAGACCACTGAAAACGTCTGAAGCTCATTCGGACGACCAACGAGGTTAATATCGAACTTAAGAGAAGTCTCTACAAGCGTACTGGCGCTATGGATACGAAAGGAAATCTGCCACCCGGCATCGCAAATCATGTCCAGCGTGGTGGGACTCATGCCTGAACGATCACGTTTAAATTCAAGCTCTACGACTCGGGTCGGGAGCTTAAGCCGGTCTAGCCGCATGTCAGGCTGCATTCCTGGTGCCGGATTGTTCAGCGTTCCATTGAAATTGAATACCTGGATCTTCGCCTGCTGCTTCAGCTTGACCAGCTTGTAAAAGTCCTGCGTCCCGATCAGGTACGACACCAGTCCACGTCCGACTACACCCGGGTGCCTCCGATCCAACGACAGAACCTCATTTCGGAAGGCTTGAAGTATGGGCACATAAACATCGTCGCCCTTATTGGGCACCTCAGACCATTTCGCTCCCTGTGACTTCAGTTCCGACAGGTAGGCAAAGACCGGTGCAATCGCTGCAAAGTATTCCGACGAACAACGCACTCCAAGCCACTTCTCGCCGAAGTCAATACGCTGAGAAAGGCGCGAATGCTTCAGTGCCTCATGCTGGTGCTTGGCAGAGATTCCGATTTCCCAGTCATCGTCCGGCGACGCCAGCAAAATGTCTCGCACATCACCCAGCCCGCCTTTTTGATCCGATTGCATAGATACGCGGATATCGCCTCGTCCTTGGCTCGCCACAACAAGATGCGGCTCAAACTTCAGGAGCATACCAACAGCCGGAACAGCCGCAGCCAGGTTCTGCTCTTGCCGCTCCTCCGGCAGACTGTAGAAGTCACCAGACGCGTCGCTCACTGCTGGGCTATCGACAACGACGACATTTCCGGAGCCGACGACAGTGCGCACCGCTTCGACCACAGCGCATTCAAATGCTTTACCGCTTTTCTTTTGCAAACCCATTAGGAGACGATCCGATAGGATTGACAGCCCATGAGTGTAGCTTATGAACTTTTTCTTCACAGAATCGTATTTATAGAGTATATGCCGACAATGTCCATAGCCATTCCTTGCCCTCTAAGCTCAGCTTGATGCAAAGACCTTCAAATCGCTATCATTACCCCTATGAGCAATACCCTGGAACCATTGACCGCGGCCAGTGTCAGTGCCGCGACTTATGTATCCCAAGACGCTGAACCTAAGCGCCGGTATCGCTCGCCACTCAGGTATCCAGGCGGCAAACAAAAGGCTATCGAACAGATATCCCGGGTGTTTCCCCGCTCTGCAACAGAGTATCGGGAACCGCTGGTTGGCGGCGGCAGTGTTTACCTGCACGCCAGATCTGTTAACTTCGCCAACCACTACTGGATAAACGACAAGTTTCACGAACTGATCTCGTTCTGGCGCACGGTCCAAGACCCTGAGTCCTGTTCCAGGCTGATGCAGGAGCTGGAAGCACTGCACAGCAACTTTAAGTCAGCGGCCGCCATCAAGAAATACTTCCTCAAAGCTCGCGAAGAACATCCCGAGAGTGAGCATCGCAAAGCTCTGTTGTTTTTCTTTTTCAATCGAGTGACGTTCTCCGGTACCACGAGAGCCGGCGGCTTCTCTAGCTCCGCCAGTCTTCGCCGCTTCACTGCCTCCTCAATCGAACGCCTGGCCCCGATGCCCGAGGCCCTTGCCGACACTCAAATCAGTAACCTGGACTTTGAAGACGTCGTCAAGAAACCCGGCAAAGACGTCTTTGTTTTTCTCGACCCACCTTATTACACGGCCAACAAGTTGTACGGTAGAGGCGGCTCATTGCACGACTTCGATCATGAGCGATTGTCCCGTATTCTCAGAAGGACTCCGCACAAGTTTCTCATTACC
>CAYPBX010000110.1:0-7561 GCA_964409075.1 uncultured Candidatus Obscuribacterales bacterium | reverse complement strand
GTCCTCGTAGACAGTCCTGCCTCTTAAGATTGTTCTCGTCACAACGCCTTTCAGGCGTCTGCCCTCGTAGGGAGTAAGTGGATGCCTGTGAAATACGGTTGCTTCCCCAACCGTGTATTCGGCTTCCGGATCCCAGATGACCAGATCAGCATCGCAACCGGAAGCAATCCTTCCCTTCCTGCCTTCCATCCCCACAAAGCGAGCAGTTCGCTCGGACATCAGATTTGCCAGTGTTTCAAGCGCCAACCCTCTCCGCGATCCTTCCGTCCAGATGGCGGACAGCCCGAACTGCAGCGACGAGATTCCTCCCCATGCCTGTCGGAAACAGCCCTGTTGCAGAAGCTTCAAGTCAGGATGGCAGGGAGAGTGATCCGACACGACAAAATCAATCTGTCCGTGCAAAAGAGCATCCCAGAGCTGCTCCCGGTTCTCCCGCCCACGGATCGGCGGTGCACACTTGAAGCGCGTATCACCCATACGCACCTCTTCAGCCGACAGAATAAGATAATGAGGACAGGTCTCGACAGTCACAGGCAAGCCTCTCTCTCTCGCCCTGGCGAGGTGCGGCACCGCGTCTGCCGCAGAGAGATGGACTATGTGCACAGGGCAACCGGTCTCCTCACACAGCTCAACCATCATGGCAATGGCCTGGCTTTCCCACTCAGGAGGCCGAGAAGCAAGATAATCCTGGTACTTCCTGTAGGAAGTGTCCGCTTCAAGCTGCCTGCCGGCCGACACCGGCAGCTCGGCGTGAACAAGCAATGGCAGTCCATAGTACGAAAGAATATTCATGGCCTTTTGCAAATCTACCCGGCTCACTTGCGGAAAGTCATCGATTCCAGAATGCACAAGAAATGCCTTAAAGCCCAGTACGCCCTCTTCAATGAGAGGCTCGATCTGAGACAGGTTGCCAGGCACAACTCCGCCGAAAAATCCACAATCGACCCACATGCGCCCATCTGCTGCTTCGAGTTTTACCTTAAGAGCGGCTGGCGACGTGGTAACTGGATTTGAGTTTAACGGCATATCACAGATGGTCGTTATCCCGCCAGCTGCTGCTGCCTTTGTCACAGTTTCAAACCCTTCCCATTCCGTCCGACCTGGCTCGTTGACATGCACATGCGTATCGGTGAGCGCTGGCATGACAACCAGATCTCCAACATCTTGAACCTCGAGATCTTGCTGTCTTTGACCACCAGTCCATACCGCGCGTATGACACCCTCATCTATAACGACGACGGCGGGTCTGACACCCTCGGGTGTGACGACTCTGGTGCTTGATACACCGAAAAGGCTTGCCATGTTGCCTTATTATATAATCAGCTGTCCGTCAGCCAACTTGTGGAGAATAAATGTCAAGCACTCTTATGCATGATTCATACGGCAAATCGCGAGTGCGGTTGACTAAAGTCACCCGCGGCGACGATCGCCACAGTATTAAAGAGGTCATAGTCGCCATCAACCTCACAGGCCAGTTCGAAGAGTCCTACACCCGCGGCGACAACAGCAAGATTATCGCCACGGACTCAATGAAAAACACGGTCTATTGTCTTGCCTCAGATCATCCGCTTGACAGCATCGAGTCTTTTGGGGCAACGCTGGCAACACACTTTCTCGACACTTATAGCCATGTGGAATCCGCCACCATAGAGCTGACGGAAGATCTGTGGCAGCGAATACCAGTAGACGGATATGGACACCGGCATTCATTTATGAGTCAGGGGCAGGAGAAGCGAACAGCCAAGGTATATCGCTCCCGCACCGAAAGCCGGATTCAATCGGGGATAGAAAACCTGGTTGTTCTCAAAACTACCGACTCAGGGTTCTCCGGCTTCATCCGGGACAGATTTACTACCTTACCGGAGACAGAGGATCGCATTTTGGCCACGGCAATTACAGCCACTTGGATTTTCGCAGATACCTCAGCCGAGGTTGCTTTCAACAGCGCCTACAAGTCCGTGAGGGACACCATTTTGCGTATCTTTGTCGAGCATATGAGCCTCTCTGTACAGCAAACCATCTTCGCCATGGGTGAGGCCGTGCTCGCGTCAGTTCCAGAGATCGACCAGATAACTGTGACGGCTCCCAATCAACACAGGATACCTTTCAATCTGGAGCCGTTTGGCCTTGAAAATGCAAATGAGATCTTCGTAGTCACAGACGAACCGTACGGGCTGATCACCGCCACCCTGGGCCGTAGCTGACGGAGCACATTGACACAGGAGCGTGGACAATCAGTAGCAGAGCCTCTATGAACTGATCCACCTAGCAGACAGGCGCAGAGGGCCCCGGAGCAACTAATGAAAAGACCGGCGCGAGCGCCGGCCCCTTCAGGCTGGTGGTAAAACCAGATTGCTATTGAGTCAGGTTGGATCTGACCCGGTAGGCGGCGCGCCTTGCTACAAGATAGCTGTCCCACGAGGATGCATACCGTCGCGGCCACACAGTTGACCAAAAATCAAAGAACCACCTCTTGAAGCTGTTCATAATCTTTGTCCCTTCCCAGAAGGAGCATCTCCTACCTGTGCTATACCCGCTCGACACCTGCCCAATCCCTTGACATCACTTTTGGTGGTTTTTTCGGCAAAGAGGATCCAGCTGCGGGGAATCATCTGATGCAGCGATGTAGCTTGCTGCTGTGCGCACCGGCTCAGACTGTATGAGCTCGCTGCTCGGCTGCCCTCGGCAAGGTGCTCCGGTCAAATTCCATAGGTAAAGCTCGCGGTTGTCATTATAGAGAAAAACCGCGCATTTTTTTCTTGATCTCCTGCCCGCCCCCTTTGAAGAATCTCCATCTTCTGTGTGCCGATTGCCTTTGAGAGCATAAGTCCTGTTAGCATAATCAGACTTTGTTCGCAAAGACGCAAAGGTGAGATGACAGCCGCCAGCCAAGCAAATTCTGAGACACGCTGGGAGTTCTGGATCGATCGCGGCGGTACCTTCACCGATATAGTTGGCAGGTCGCCATCGGGAGACCTCGTTGTGCATAAGCTGCTGTCGGAGGACCCGCAGCATTACAAGGACGCAGCCATACACGGCATAAGACAGATCCTGCAACTCAAGAAGAAAGAGGCAATCCCCAGCAAGCAAATTACCGCCGTGAAAATGGGAACTACGGTGGCAACCAATGCTCTTCTCGAGCGTCAGGGTGAGCCGACCGTTCTTGTAATCACAAAGGGATTTCGAGACGCGCTTCGAATCGGCTATCAGAACAGGCCCCAGATATTTGCCCGGCAGATTATCCTGCCGGAGATGCTATACGAAGAGGTTATAGAAGTAGACGAGCGACTGAGTGCAAGCGGCGAGATGCTCAAACCTGTGCGCAGCAAAGCAGTCAGGGCAGCGTTGCAGGCAATCTATCTGGACGGCATAAGGTCATGCGCCATTGTGTTAATGCACGGCTGGCGGTTTCCCCAGCACGAAGAGCAGGTAGCAGCCATTGCAAAAGAGGTTGGCTTCACTCAGATCTCAGTGTCGAGCAGAGTTAGCCCGGTCATAAAACTTGTCAGCCGAGGTGATACCACAGTGGTGGACGCGTATCTCACCCCGGTACTGGCAAGATATGTCCGGTCAGTCTCCTCGGAGATCGGAGAAACCCGGCTCATGTTCATGCAATCCAGTGGCGGATTGGCCGAAGCTGACCACTTTCATGGCAAGGACAGCATTCTCTCTGGCCCTGCGGGCGGCGTTATCGGCGCTATCAAAACGAGTCTCCAGTCAGGTTTTGAGCGGATCATTGGATTCGACATGGGCGGCACCTCTACTGATGTCTGCCATTATGCGGGGGAGTATGAACGATCGTATGAAACAGAGATAGCGGGAATCAGGCTGAGGACACCGCTCATGTCGGTGCATACGATCGCCGCCGGTGGCGGCTCCATCTGCCACTTCGACGGCGCCCGCTACAGGGTCGGTCCAAGATCAGCAGGTTCACAGCCAGGACCGCTCTGCTATAGAAATGGCGGGCCGCTGACGATAACCGATTGCAACGTCATGGTAGGAAAGCTCCAGAAGGACTTTTTCCCACGCGTGTTCGGGGCCGAGCACGACAAGGCGATCGACATCGAAGCCGTAAAGGATGCCTTCGCTCGCCTGTCAGGCGAGATTGCTGCAGCCACCGGCGATACCAGATCGGCAGAGCAGGTGGCAGAGGGCTTCCTGTCAATCGCTGTAGAGAAGATGGCACAGGCCATCAAGAAAATCTCCATCCAGCGCGGACACAACATAATAAACTACACGCTCTGCTCTTTCGGCGGTGCCGGCGGGCAGCACGCCTGCAAGATTGCCGATGCGCTTGGAATCAAGCAGATACTGATTCACCCGCTTGCTGGCGTCCTCTCTGCTCTGGGTATTGGCCTTGCCGATCGGCAAGTCTTGCGCCAGCAGACAGTGCAACTCGAACTATCTCGGCAGAACATGGAAAAACTAGAGCTTACTCTGGCACGGTTGTCAACTAAAGCTGTGGCTGAGCTGACAGCCCAGACAGCAGCGCACGACAGGATCAATGTGCGGGCACAAGCACACCTGCGTTACAAAGGGACCGACAGCTCCCTTCTTGTCGACTATTCCTCATATGAGAATCTTGTCGGTGCCTTCGAAATCGCCCATCATGAGCGTTATGGCTTTAAATCTCCCGCTCGTTCCATCATTGTCGAGGCCCTATCGGCAGAGGCAATCGGAAGCAGCACAGAGATCACAGGCGGTCAGACCCAGTCATCCCATACAGCGCTGACACCAGCCGCGGAGGAGGGCTGCAACACCCATGGAAACCGCAGCTCATCCAATATAGAGCATGTCCACCGTAATGCCAGGCCGCTTCCTGTTGCCACCATATCAATGTTCACAGGCAACAAGTGGTGGCAAGCCTCTGTATTTCAGAGAACAGAATTACTCAACAGCTGCGATATCTCAGGGCCTGCTATTATCGTGGAGCCAACAGGTACGAACGTCATAGAGCCAGGCTGGCGGGCCATAAAATTGTCCGACGGCCCGCTCCTTCTTTCCAGAGAAGGAGTTCTGCCGACATCCGTGGAGTACCGCAATGCTCAGAGTAGAACACGATTGCCAGCGCCGGATCCGGTATTACTAGAGATTTTCAACAACCTGTTTATGGCCATCGCCGAGAACATGGGGTTCGCTCTTCAAAATACAGCTTACTCGGTGAACATCAAGGAGCGCCTGGACTTTTCCTGTGCTGTCTTCGATAGCGCAGGCGATCTGGTGTCAAATGCCCCGCATATGCCTGTGCACTTAGGCTCCATGAGCGAAAGCGTGAAATCAATTATTGGTGCTCGCCGTAAACTCATGCGCCCTGGAGAGGTATATGTTCTCAACAACCCTTACAACGGGGGCACCCATCTTCCGGATATGACCGTGATCACCCCGGTTTTTGCTGATGACGGGAGATCAGTGCTGTTCTTTGTAGGGTCTCGCGGGCATCATGCAGATATCGGCGGCATCACTCCAGGATCAATGCCACCAACCAGCCGGCATGTGGAGGAGGAAGGCGTGTTGATAGACAACTTCCTGCTTGTCAGCCAGGGCGAACTGCACGAAGAAGAGCTCCAGGAGCTCCTGCGTTCCGCACCTTACCCGGCCCGAGACCCTGCGCAGAACCTGGCAGATCTTAGAGCGCAGCTGGCGGCAAATGAGAAGGGAGTTCACGACCTGAAGAAAATGGTTACGGAGTTCGGGCTCGAGCAAGTACGAAGGTACATGCAGCACGTGCAGGAAAATGCCGAGGAGTCCGTACGCAAGGCCATCGCTGGCCTCAAAAACGGACAGTTTGTCTGCCAGATGGATAATGGCGCGCAGATTCGGGTCAAGGTGACGATAGAACGCAAGACCAGAAGCGCCACAGTTGACTTCAGCGGCAGCTCTCTACAGCTAAGCGACAACTTCAACGCACCGCTTGCCGTTGTCAAAGCAGCTGTTCTCTATGTCTTTCGCACCCTGATAGACGACGACATACCTTTGAATGGCGGTTGCCTGAAGCCCATCCGCATAATTGTGCCGGAAGGATGCATGCTCAATCCGTCATATCCAGCTGCAGTCGTTGCCGGCAACGTAGAGACATCCCAGATTGTCACCGACGCCCTCTTTGGGGCCGTCGGAGCGATGGCTGCCTCACAGGGAACGATGAACAATTTCACCTTCGGAAACGACAAATACCAGTATTACGAAACCATATGCGGCGGCTCAGGAGCAGGACCGGGATTCAACGGCACAGATGCTGTACACACTCATATGACCAACTCACGGTTGACTGATCCTGAGATCCTGGAAAGCCGATTCCCCGTGCTAGTAGAGGAGTTCTCCGTTCGCACAGGAAGTGCCGGTAAAGGAAAATTCCCAGGAGGCAACGGCACTGTAAGAAGGATTAGATTTATGAAACCGATGACAGCCTCGATCCTTTCTGGACGACGAAAGGTACCACCCCACGGGCTTGGTGGTGGCAGCAACGCGAAGCCCGGCTGGAACTGGCTGGAGAGGGCAAATGGATCCATCCAGCAGATAGGCCCGACGGCAACCGTTGAGATGCACCAAGGGGACTACTTTGTCATCGCCACCCCCGGCGGCGGAGGTTACGGGCGGGTGTAAGCAATGACCGATCACGCCAAATAACATATGCGGAAGTCAGCGATGGAGCCTAAATTACAGAGGAGATGGAATAAAACTTCCAGTAGCGATTTTGTAGCACATCCGTCCTATGGTAACAGACAAGAACTCTACAGCCGAATACAACAGCAAGACGAATGGCACTCAGAGCCACTTCCGCCATTGTCCAGCCGGTTGTCAGTTTCCCACCACCCTGAACACCTCGCAGGCGAGTATCACACGTTAGCTCGCTACTTGAAATACTCAATACAGGAGACCAGCGAAGATGAGCATGCAGCTTGACGCCCCTGATTTTCACTCAAACGTAAGCGACCAGAGCCCTTCTCAAGGACCATGGACAGACGAACATCTCACAACTCTGTTAATTCCTGGCGAGTATAGCCCATCTCCGGATATAGGCAAAGTGAGCCTTCCTGTTCCCGAACTGCAGATTGCCGACCATGAAGAGCTGAGCACTCCGGAGAGGAAGGTTCGCCTTCCCTTCGGTGCCAAAACTAAAATAGACAGTCGCGTGAACAAGGTTGCCAACGTTTGTTTGAACGGTAGAATTGATGATCTCCTGGAGAGGAGCGTTATTGTAGGAGCGGTCAACCACGGCTACGACCTTGCCAGCAATGCCGGAGTGGCTTACTTGCTGATGCAGACAAACATGGAGCTGTCCGGTCGGGGCTCTGAATACGGACTGCGTTTCGGACAGAACATCATCAAGACACCGGGCGGGCGCAGGTTGGAGATCTTCAACATAAACTCCGGCGCAACGAAAGACTACATTGATTTTGTTATACGGAACTATGGGTTTCCGGACTACAAGTTGCCCCCGGAAAAAAGGCAACCATAACAGGCAGTCGTCAGTTGCGCCTTTGCAACACTTGGCGGGTATCGTGCGCTCGGTCTCCTGCCTATCGGCGCAAAGCTCGCTGCGCGTACCCGATCCTGTTAAAGA
>CAYPBX010000109.1:0-7589 GCA_964409075.1 uncultured Candidatus Obscuribacterales bacterium | reverse complement strand
ACCAGAGTGTTGTCAAAGGGGAGAGCTTCGTGAATCTTCTCCAGCGTCACAAGACCGCGTGGTATTGCGGAGCGGATTCCGCCACGATTCTGGAAGGAGATCGTAGCATCGTATCCGGTGGCAGCCTGCAGAAGCGCGTCGCAAACCAGGTTGCCGATCGGAGAATCCCAGGGATAGCGCCAGAAGCTCTTGTCGAAGCGGCCTGTGGCCACCCCGACGATCCGCCTCCTGGAGCCGCCAAGTATCCTGGCTTTTTCAGAGATGTAAGCTTTGATGTCCGCCTCTTCATCTAAACGGTCGTCGATCGGCAGCAATTGGTATCGGCTTGCAGGCAGGATGAGGCGGCCTGCGCTGTCAAAGGCCAGCTCCAGATTGCCAAGCGCTCTGCCCCAGCAGCCTGTCTGGACGATCGTGGTGGTGCTGCCGTTTGCGTGCTTGATGACGATAGGGTGTTTGAGTCGCGTGTGGCTATGCCCGCCTATTATTGCGTCTGCCTCGGGGATCGCACTGGCCAGTTGCCGGTCTAGATCCAATCCGACATGCGTGACCAGGACAATTTTGTTGATTCCTTGCCCAGACAGTCGACTGACCTCAGCCTTTATCGGCTCGATCCAGGCTGAGGCGAGGGCTGGCTCGGGAGGCAGAATGACCGCAACGCCTTGCGGGCGGGTCGTGAGTCGGCTGACATCAGGGGTGATGGCGCCGACGAAGGCGACCGGCTCCCCGTCTACTTGTCTGATGACCGAAGGGCTGACGAGGGAAGCGAAGGCAGGCATCGCTTTAAGGTCCAGATTGGCGGAGATGATGTCGAACCTGGCTTTGCTCAACCGGTCTGCCAGATTGCTGACCCCCCAGTCGAACTCGTGGTTGCCGATTGTGTAGATGTCATACCCGCAGAGGTTGAGCAGCTCAACCTCTACTTCTCCCTGATAGTGGGAGGAGAGCAATGTGCCCTGGAAGATGTCTCCGGCATCCACAACAAAAACATTGTCCGTTGTGCTTTTTATCTTGCGAATTAAATGAGCGATTCGCGCCATGCCGCCCACCAGGCGCTTGCCCTCGATGAACGGTTCGACATGGCCGTGCAGATCGTTGGTGTGTAAGATAGTGAAGGTACAGGCGGGCTCTAGGCCAGTTGCCTGGTTGGCTGCAGCAGTTTCCTGTCCTGACCAGCACCAGATAGGTAAAATGATCAGCCATCTTACAATCGTCTCTCTCAGTAAGCTCATGCGATACCTGGCCATCGGTCTAATCTGTCTGCTCACGGCATTTTTGTTTATTTCAGATGGTACAGGATCGCGCGCGCAAGGAGAGCGGCCGTTACGAGACAAGGAGATACCGGTCCAGTTTGTGGATGAGGAGGGAAATCCAATTAAGATTGCCTCGGCGCGCAGCTTGCTTGATCTCGATCCTTTCGGGGCGCCGCTTTCCGCTGCCTTGTACGTGGAGTACAAAAACGCAGGCAACCAGGCTCTGGCTGCGGTCAAATTTCGATTGCGTTATCTCAACGGGCAGGGCAAAGACAGGGGTACTTACCATGCTCCTCATGCAGCTGCCCTTCTGCCGGGAGCATCTACTGCTGCCAAATGGAAGCATGACAAGGTGTATCCGGATGTAGAGAAGGTTTTGCTCAGAACCCTGATGGTCAGGTTTGCCGATGGCTCAGAGTGGCACAGCCAGCGCATCAAGGGGCTTGTGATTCCACCGCATTCTGATTAAGCGGTTTTCCGTTTCGCTTTGGGCTCGGGTTACCTTGCCCTTGCCTCGCTACCCGGACGTGGATTCAAGAATCGCTCCAGGTGGCTTGCCAAGCAGTGCGGATATTACTGGCAGGTGATATTGTATATGCACTGTCAATCTAATTGATCGGATGTAGACGCCAGGAAAGTTGCCATGTGCTCCCCCGGTTCAACTTTTGTTGTCGCTGTTGCTGTGGCTGCGCTCTGCTACTTTTTAGCAACGGCCAGCTGGCTTGTCGTGCTCTTTCTCCTGGGACTGGGCGCGCTGTTCTTGGGCAGCTACCTCGCCTCCGGGCACAGCCTACCTGAGCGCGCAGGCAGAGGCAGGTATCGCGGCGGCAGGCTGTTGCGACTGGCTGAGGGCGAACATCTGACCGATAATCTAAAGAGCTTTTCCTCCGAGCCGAGGCGCTGCGCGCGATACAAACAGTAAGCGCTCCGGGCTCGTGGGCGCGAGCCCTTCGCTTCGCTGCCTGGGCATAGGATTCCAGAACCCTGCGCCTCCTCGCCTGGCGTGACATTCAGGAGTCACTTCTGGCCATCCCCAGGCGCCTTAGCGACTTGAAAATGGGTATGTTTATCTAAAAGGCAGCGGGTGCGAGAATGGGCAGAGAAGCTGGCACTATTTTGATGATCGCCAGAAGCGCTCAGGAAGTGGTGCGCGTAAAGCAGTATCTGGCAGACACCGGCGGTGGTAGCTTCTGCCTCGAGGTTGTCGAAAGCGCTCCTGCTGCCGCCAGGCGTCTGTCCGTCACCGATGCCTGCGTTCTGCTTATCGATGTTGCTATGGCTGATGGTGATTGCCCCGAGCTTGTCGCTTCTATAAGATCCTCCTGCCCGGCTCTATCGGTCGTGCTCATCTGCGATTGGGATGACGATATGGTCGGCCCGCCAGTGGGGATAGCCGGCGTTGATGACTATCTGTGCCGGGGCAAATTCAAGGCGGGGGAGCTCATGCGCTGCTTGCGTGCTTGCGCCGAACTCTCCAGTTTGCGCAAGCGCATAGAGGAGCTGGGCAAGCAGCTGTCGGACGCCGACAGGCTGCCTGCCGGGGGGCAGAAGGTCGATCAGCTAACCGGGCTCTCCACCATGGCTGGATTTCAGGAGATGCTGGGCTTTGAGCTCAAGCGCTCCCAGCGCAGCGGTGCCCCAGCCGTGGCTATTCTTCTCAATATGGACGATTTCCGGCAGGTCAACAGAGTTGCCGGTCATGCTACGGGCGATATGATTCTCAGGGGCGTGGCGCAGCGTCTGGTAAGCTCACTGCGCTCGGCGGATCGCATTGCCAGGACAGGCAGCGATGAGTTCTTGATCCTCCTGCCTGAGACCAGATTCGCCGAGGGGTTGCGCGTAGGTGAGCGTTTGCGCCTGGCAGTCTCAGAAGGCACGCAGCGCCAGCTTGTCGATGGAGTCGGTGTCACAGCCAGTGTTGGGGTGGTGCCTGTGCCGGCGGAGGGGGCCTGCCTGGTGGAGATTGTATCCCTGGCACGTCTGGCGCTTTCCGCCAGCAAGGACGCGGGCAAGAACAGGGTCGCCGGTCTGGAAGAAGCTTCGGGCTTGCCAGAAGGTCTGGATGGGGAGCAGATGGCTGCGGTTGCTGAGGCTGTGCGAACTGGTTCTGGGTTGCGCGCTCTGCTCTTGCCGATCGTCTCTCTGTCCAACGATGAGGTCGAAGGATACGAGCTGCTTATGCGTGGTCCTGCCGGCCAGTTCGAGCTGCCGGTCGACTTCTTTCGTGCTTGCCGGGACATGGACCTCTTGACCCTGGCCGACCTTGCTTGCCTGAAGGTCTGTGTTGCCAAAGCGGTCTTGCTTGCCAGGCAGGTAGTATTTCATGTAAATCTTTATCCATCGACGATCATGGAGGTTCCGCACCAGCGGCTCCTCTCTGTCCTGGAGCCTGCCCGAGAGGCTGGCGCCTGGTGCATTGAGCTCAACGAGCAGCAGCTGATCGGCGATCCCTTTTTGCTCAAGGAGAAGATGGCTGAGCTCAGGAGGGCAGGAATCCTTTTTGCGCTCGATGACGCTGGTTTTGGCCGCAGCTCGCTGGAGACGCTGATTATTCTCGAGCCGGACATCATCAAGATTGACAGGTCTTATGTTACGGGTGCCGCCGCAGATGCGGGCAAGAGGCGAGCGCTTGAGCGCCTGGTTAGAGTCGTTCAGACTCTTGGTTGCGGAATCGTGGCGGAAGGAATAGAGTCGAGGCAGGAGGCCTCCCTGCTTCTGGATCTGGGTGTGAAGTACGGGCAGGGATTCCTCTGGGGGAGACCAGCCTAGGACCGCATTGGCACGGTATTTCTGTTAAGCCCTGTGATACCACTGGCGATGACATCGGAAAAGCGAATCCTGAGACAGATTCTCGAGCATGCTCCAGTCGGCATCGTTAAGCTCGACCCGGGGCTGCTTGTGGTTGATATCAACAAGGCCATGGCTTGGCAGACTGGTTATGAACCTGAAGATCTCATCGGCAGCAATCTCTTCGAGAAGGTGCCGTATATGCCGGAGCAGATCGCCTCAGCCATCAGCCAGGGCAGAACCTTGCGTATAGATGCCCATCCGGTGCGGGATCTGTCTGCTGCACCCGGGAAGATGCGATATTGGGATCTGGCTGAATGGCCGCTTAAGGATGAGGAAGAGCGTCTGGCTGGCGCAATTTTGCTTGTGACCGATGCAACTGACCGGGTGAGGTTGATGCAGCAACGTGCTGACCTGACCGCCACTCTGGCGCACGACCTGAAGACGCCGCTTCTGGGTGCAGACAGGGCGCTGGGACTTTTGCTTGATGGTGTGCTCGGGGAGCTGAAGCCTGCGCAAACTGATGTCATCTCCATGGTCCGGAAGAGTAACCAGGAATTCTTGAGCCGCATCAAGACGTTGCTTGAGGTTTTGAGATACGAGGCTGCTGATCAAGTGCTCAATTTACGCAGCCTGGATCTGGCAAAGCTTGTGAAAGCTTGCCTCAAGGATATGAGTATGTTGTCGGAGAGCCAGAAGGTGTCGGTTGCAGCGCAGGTAGAGGAGGGTACCTGTATCCTCGCGGACCGGGAGGCTATCAAGCGGCTTCTGATCAATTTGCTCGATAATGCCATCAAGTTTACGCTGCCAGGCGGGTCTGTCCGTGTAGGTTGCGAGAGCGGCGACACAGAGGTTGTCTTGAAGATTGCCGACACTGGCATGGGCATCCCGGCAGACGAGATTCCCAAACTCTTTCAGCGCTTCTGGCAGGGAGAGCCGGGCAGAAGTTATCCCGTCGGCTCCGGGCTGGGTCTCTATCTTTGCCAGCGGATTGTCGAGGCCCACGGCGGTCAGATTACCTGCCAGAGCGCCCCTGGAGTCGGGACCACATTTTGGATAAAGCTTCCGGCTGCGCCTGACTGAGGTAGCCTGGACTCTGGAGCCAGAGCTGCCGTGGTAGGATGAGCCTTGCCTCCCTGGAGTATCGGTCTTTGCCGGAGCTGCCTGAGGTTGAGACGGTCAAACGTGGGCTTGCCCGGGAGCTTGCTGGCGCTCGCATTGAAAGAGTCGAGGTCCTCAGGCCAGAGTCGGTCGCATATCCATCTGCGCTCTCCTTTTGCCGCGGCCTTGCCGGACATCAAATTGAAGGGATCAAGCGGCGAGGCAAATACCTTTACTTTGTGCTGGACCGCGCTGCCCATCTGGTTGTGCACCTGCGCATGTCCGGGCGGCTTATCCTCAGCCGGCGCAGGCAGGCTCACCACCGGCATCGGCGCGTATCCTTCCGTTTTGCGCACGGACGCGAGCTGGGCTTTGAAGATGTGCGTGTATTCGGGCGGTTATGGTATGTGCCGGGAGGCCGAGCGCTCGGGCAGATTGTACCGGCCCTGGCAGAGCTCGGGCCGGAGCCGCTGCCTGAGATTGCCCCAGAGCATCTGGCTCAATGCTTCGCGGGCAAGAAGCAGCCGGTGAAGGCAGCTTTACTGGATCAGCGTAATCTCGCCGGGCTGGGCAATATTTATGCTGACGAGTCTTTGTTTGCAGCTGGCATTCATCCTCTGCGCCCGACAGGAAGTCTCAGCCGACAGGAGCTTGAAGTCCTGGCGGTGAGCATACCGGCAATACTCGAGGATGCCATTGCTAATAGTGGCACTACGCTGCGCGACTATGCCGACAGCAACGGGCAGCGGGGCAGCTATCAGCTGCAGGCGCTGGTCTACGGCAGGGGTGGCAAGCCCTGCCGCGCCTGCAGCAGTGCTATTGCCAGAATCCGCATTGCCGGGCGTTCGAGCCATTTCTGCTCGCGCTGCCAGAGATAGGAACCCGACCGGGCAGCGCTGGGAGTTAGCCAGTCTGTCGGTCTTGCCTGCCATTAGATTGGTGTCTTGTCCGCTGGTATCAGCTGGTATCAGGTTTACTGCCTGCTTGGGGAGCTGTCCTGGTCTGTCCTGATTGAATGGCCAGGCAGATGGCTGCCGGCAGGCAGGTGGTGATGATAAAGGCGAAGATGTGCAGAACGGTAGCATAAGCCAGCGCCAGCTCTTTGTTCAGGCCGCTGACAATCACCAGCGTCTGACTGACCAGGAAGTGAAAGCTTCCGACTGCTCCTGGCGTGGGAACGATGACACCTATGGATCCCACCGTAAAGGCAATCAGGCAGTCGGAGGGACTCACCTGTCTTTCCAGATTGAAGGCTAAGATCATGAAATAGAAATTCAGCCAGTAGCAGAACCACATTCCGGCTGTCAGAAGCACAATTGCTGGATAGGTGCGCGGGTTGGTGAGGCAGCGCGTGCCGGTATCAAATTGTGATGCCAGGTTGTTGATGGAGGTAAGCACATTGGCAGGCAGACTGGTTGCTATCTTGCCGCGCCTGGTGAGCCAGGCCGTGATCCTGGACATAAAGGGCAGGCAGATTAAACTAGCAATCGTGACAACTGTAAGCAAGATACCGCCGGGCACCAGCCAGGAAAAATCACGCTCCAGTGCTATCGGGAAGATGACCAGCGTCAAGCCCAGGAGGAGCACGACAACTGCTATATCCATGAGTCGATCGATGAAGACCGTGGAGAGTGCTCCCATCCAGGGCAGGCGCTCGGTTCTGCTGATGGAGACCAGCCTGGCCACCTCTCCGCCGCGCGGGATTACAAGATTGACGGCGTAGCCTAGAAGTAAAGCGCAGAACGCATTCCAGAGCCCAAGCCGTCTGGCCACCAGTGGTTCCAGCATGATGATCCAGCGCTTGGCCCTGAATATGTGGCTCAGTATGGCTGCTACAAAAAGCCAGAGCAGCCAGACCGGCCTGATCTCTTTTACGTATCGCCAGAACTCTTGAGCATCAATATCCTTAAAGGCCAGCCAGAGCAGGAAGATAGCAAAGGCAACAGCCAGGAGCTGCTTGCCTGCAGTCTGCATACGCTTGCCATGAGCGTTCTTGCCGGCTATATTCCCGTCCGGGTTCAATGGTTTCCTTCTCCTGTAGGCAGGCCATCTGGTGAAGGCTTTCTCCATATGAGCGTGTCTGCCAGGTAGTGATGAAAGTTCATGCCGATGTGTGCTGCTACTGCTGCAACCGGCACGAGGAGGAAGAGCTCCTTGATTAAGAGGTAGATGACCAGTCCGCCTGCAAATATTATGCCAGCGTGATGCAAGGCTCCGAGTTTGACCGGCTCCATCCCTGGTGGCGGGCTCTGCCTGAAGGCATGCACGTAGGCAAGATACTGCAGCGCGTGCCAGATGGATACTACAATGTAACTCCAGGAGATGTCGCTGACCAGGATCCAGGCCATGAGATTGACTGTTGTGCCAGAGAGGACCGCAAAGAAGCGTCCTGGCACAGCGGTACCTCTCACAAGCGCGATTGTCTCGGCAATGAGATAGCCAGCCAAGACA
>CAYPBX010000108.1:0-7661 GCA_964409075.1 uncultured Candidatus Obscuribacterales bacterium | reverse complement strand
CGGTGGTTCTAGAAGGGCGGGTTTGGGAGCCGGCAGAGGTGGCTCGAGCTTTTGCTCTTGGTGCTTGGGCTGTTGTTGTCGGATCGGCAATCACCCGCCCGCGTTTCATTACTGAGCGGTTTGTAGCAGCAATCCCGGAGCCTGATACCAATGGGCTCTGAGCCGACGCTCTGGCTTTATCCGCTCATTTTGATCACGCTGGTTTTGCTTGTGGTCTACATTCGCATAGGCTTTGCCTGGACCTGGGGTTTCTGCTTGCAAGCGCTGACCATCTTTATGGTCGCTGTTGCCGGACTCTTTGTTCTCCCTGCTTGGGCTGGCTTCTGCGCTCTTGCCGGCTGGGCTCTCTTTGGCCTTGCTGTGGTTGTTCCCAGAGCAGTCCTGGCTGGCATATCACGAGATCTCATGTATCTGGATTGGCAGTCTGCCCTCAGCAGGGCCAGGCTGTTGCGCTGGTTCTTCTGGGGCAGGCCTGGGCGGTTCTGGCTGGATATGGCATCTTACATGTCGCTGAGCATACAAGGTAACAAGGAGGCAGCAGCAACGATCATCGAGCAATGGAGCCAGAGATCGCTCCCCAAGGAGACCCGCAGCACTCTCTATGGCTACTCTCTTACAGGGCGAATACTCACGCGCGACTGGGACGAGATCATCTCGAGTTACGAATCGATCGCCAAGTCTTCTGCCAATCTGGGGCAGGCGTACTCTATCTGCTTGGCGGTCATGCGGGCCTATCTTGAGAAAGGCAGGATCAAGGAGGCTCTTGCCTGCTTGAAGGCAGCTGAGATTGCCGGGGCGCGCTTAACTGCCGAGTCGCTAGAGACCGCTTTCCTCTCCTTCTTTACTCTTACCGGGGCGGTCGATGAGCTTGATGCGGTACTGGATGAGCTCCATAGCTCAGGTCACAGGCTGCCGGAGTATGCCAATCTGCGCTATCAAGGGCGGTGCCTGATTATTGCAGGCAGGATCAACGAGGGCGTGGAATGCCTGCGCCGGTCGCTGGAGCTGATCCCGGAGAGGATGACTAGCTGGAGGGAGCGTACCAGGGAAGATATTGAACGTGCGCTCAGGCTTGATGCCGCCGCTGCCGTGCCTGACTGGTCTAGCCAGATTCAGGAGGCGAAGGCTATACGGGAGCATGCTCGCGCACTGGCTGAGATTATCTCTCCTTCCAGGCGGTGCTGGGCGGTGAATGCGCTTATCTTATTGATAGTGGTGGCGTACGTGGCTAGTCATCTGGGACTTTTTATCGCCAGCCCATCTTTTGCCTGGTTGACGGAGATCTCGTTGCGCTGGGGTATCCTCGACCCGGCTGCAGTAGCCTCCGGGCAGTACTGGCGGGTCCTCTCCTATCTTTTTCTTCACCGTCATATTTCTCATCTGGTGCTCAATCTAATTGGTTTGTGGTGGTTTGGACGCATGGCAGAGAATCTTTACGGCAGCTTTCGCTTTCTGGCTATCTATTTCATCTCGGGTTGTGTAAGCGGACTTGCCCATACAATCTTTTGCCCTATCCTGCCTGCGATCGGGGCATCAGGTGCCGTGATGGGTGTATTTGGTGCGATGGCCACAGGCATCTTTCGCCTCAAAGGCTGGATGCCCGAGCGTGTGCGGAGGTTCGAGGTTTCCTGGATGCTGGGCCTGGCGGCGGCGCAGATTGTGCTGGATCAAATCATCCCCAATGTTGCCTTCATGGCTCATCTGGGCGGTCTTGTTGCTGGCCTTGCACTGGGGCTTATGGTTCCGCTCAGGCTCCCTGCCGGCACGGGCAGACCGCCTGATCGATCGCAGGCAGCCTGACGGAAGTTTCAAATAGCCTCATCCTCTTATCAAAATGGTAGATTGAAGGTGGTTGATGCCTATATTGGACAGCGCAGGTTGTGAAACAAACCCAAGTCCAAATACTTGTAGCGGTTGATGTCAGGTGATTAACGATTATGCATGACTGTCCTGTATGTAAGGTGCCGCTCCACGGACACGAAGATGTCTGCCCTTCCTGCGGCACAAAGCAGTACGTGACCGGGGGCAGCGGTTCCCGCTTTCGCGACATGCTTCCCGAGCCGCCTGGCATCAACTGGATGCCGTTTATTATTGTGTTTGTGCTGGTGGCGGGCGGGTTTCTGGTCTATTCTCAATCGACCTGGATAGGACACTTGATGCGCGAGGGGCCGCCGGTGGAGGACCCTCTTGATAAGCTGACCGAAGCGGAAGCTCGCGATCTGCTGGAGCAGGGGGTGCTGGCCAGGCTGTCTGAGGTGGGAGCAGAAGGTAAACTCATGTGGTATGCGGACGGTCAGGAGACCACGAGAGAGCATCCGGGCAATGTCGAGCTTTTCATCGAGACCGAGCTAAAGGTTCCTGAGGACAGGCGTCTCATTGTCGATCCGGTCAAGAAGTACATGCCGGCAGCTAGAATTCCCACCCTGGTTATGGTTGACACCAAAAGTAATGCCACCTGGACTTATTCGGTCAAGCAGCCGGCAGGGCAGGAGGGCAGCGCAGGTGATTTTACCTCCGGGCAGAGAGGCAATGAGGGCGAGTCATTTTCCAGGCAGACAGGTTTGCAGGGTGAGGGCACCGTTGAGTGAGGGCGGGATTGACTCATGAGAGCGACGTGCAGGTCTTTAGCTTTGTCGGCAGTAGCATTGCTTATGCTGTCGGCGCAGGCTTATCCGCTCTTTGCCTTTGCAGCCTGGGACGAGCCGGCGCCTGGCAAGGGGAGGATGAAGGGCGTGCGCAGCATTCCGTTTACCACGATTGACGCGGGCCTGTACAGCGGCATCAATACAAGAGGCGGCCTGGTCGTCCGAAATGACGGCGAGTGGATTGATCTGTGGAGCAGGCATACCAAGGATCAGATACCGGCACCGCCGCCTCCCAACATAGACTTCCAGTCGCAGATGGTCGTCTGCGTCTTTGCCGGCACCAAACCCAGTGGCGGCTATGCTGTGCGCATAACACGCGTCATATCCGACGGGCAGCGCCTTATTGCTTATGCGGAGGAGTCGACCAGTCCGGGCGCTTTTACCACGATGGCGCTCACTCAGCCGTATCACATAGTAAAGCTGGCCGCCAACGACCTGCCAGTAGTCTTCGAGGGGTTGTGACCCCTACCTGCCGAAGAGCTTGCGCAAGAGCATCAGGACCGGGTCGTAGAACTCATCTACGACGCGCTCCTTGAGAGGGATGATGGCGTTGTCGGTAATCTTGATCTCCTCGGGGCAGACCTCCGTGCAGCATTTGGTTATATTGCAGAATCCCACGCCGGCCTGATCTTTGAGGAGCGCTGCTCTTGATAGCGTATCTTTGGGGTGCATCTCCAGTCCGGCCAGGCGCACCATATAGCGGGGTCCGAAAAATCTGTCTTTGCGGTTGTGATCGCGCACGACGTGACAGACGTCCTGGCAGAGGAAGCACTCTATGCATTTCCTGAACTCCTGCACCCTGTCGATGTCATTTTGATACATCGTCCAGTCAGTGTCTTCGGCAGGCTTGAAAGCAGGAATCTTCTTGTTGACTTCATAGTTCCAGGAGACATCGGTAACCAGATCCTTTATGAGCGGGAAGGTCTTGATCGCCGCGACGGTAATCTCTTCTCCCGGAGCGAAGGCATCCATCCTGGTTTTGCACATCAGCTTAGGCAGCCCGTTGACCTCGGCTGAGCAGGAGCCGCACTTGGCCGCCTTGCAGTTCCAGCGCACAGCCAGCTCCGGCTCATGATGGGCCTGGATATAGTGAACCGCATCCAGTACCACCATCCCCTCCTCGACCGGCACATCGTAGGATTTGAAGCCACCGCTGTCTTTGTCGCCACGGAAGACCTTGAGCCTAGCTTCAGGCATGGGCGGCCTCCCGCTCCTCCTCGAAGAGCTTCCTCAGCTCGTCGGGCATCTCGGCTAGAGGCATCTTGGCAAGATGCATCTTGCCGTCTTCTTTGCGGATGGTGATGTTGATCTTGCCGAAAGCCGGGTCGACATCCGGGTAATCAAGCCGGCTGTGGGCGCCACGACTCTCCTGGCGGGCGAGCGCCGCACGCGCTACAGCTTCCGAGCAGACAACAAGGTTCTCCAGCTCGTAGACCTTATGCCAGCCCGGGTTGAACAGCTTCGACCCGCCAGCCCGGGCCCCGGCAATCTCCCCCTTCAGCTCCTCCAGCTTCCTGATCCCTTCGCTGAGCGCGGCATGGTCCCGGAAAATGCCCACGTGCTTACCCATGATGTCGTTGAGCTTCCGGTTGAGCGCAAACGGGTCTGGCCCTTCGACCCTGGAAAATGGTGCTTCCAAATCCTCAATCGCTCTGTCTACAGCCTCCTCCCTGATTTCGCTGAGATCCTCCAGCCCTCGAGCATATTCGGCAGCACCCAGGCCTGCCCGGCGCCCGAAGACGAGTAAGTCAGAAAGCGAATTGCCGCCCAGCCGGTTGGCGCCATGCATGCCGCCGGCTACCTCGCCGGCGGCAAAAAGCCCGGGCACGCGGCTGTGTCCGGTGTCTGGATCCACTTTGACTCCGCCCATGATGTAATGCGCCGTCGGACCTACCTCCATAGGCTGCCTGGTGATGTCCACATCGGCCAGCTCTTTGAACTGATGGTACATGCTGGGCAGCTTGCGCTTAACACGCTCCGGGTCCTGGTAGCTGATATCGAGAAAGACGCCGCCATGAGGCGAGCCTCGACCTTCCTTCACTTCTGTAAAAATGGCTCGAGCCACGTTGTCGCGGGTGGACAGCTCTGGAGGACGTCGGGCATCCGTGCGGGTTCCCTTGACCACAGCCTCCACCCAGGTCCTGGACTCCTCCTCGTTGTCGGCAAACTCGTGCTTTGTCGATTCGGGCAGATAGCGGAACATGAAGCGCTCACCGGCGCTGTTGCGAAGGATACCGCCTTCTCCGCGCACTCCTTCCGTAACGAGAATTCCTCTCACACCTGGCGGCCAGACCATGCCGGTGGGGTGAAACTGTAGGAACTCCATGTCGATGAGCTCGGCGCCGGCCTCATAGGCGAGCGCGTGACCGTCTCCAGTGTACTCCCAGGAGTTGGATGTAACCAGATATGCCTTGCCGATTCCCCCTGTAGCTAAAATCACAGCTTTGCAACGAAAGAGAATGTATCTCCCGTCCTCTCGGAAGTAGCCAAAAGCGCCTGCAATCCTCTCACCCTGCTTGAGAAGTTTTGTGATGGTGCATTCCATAAACACGTCGATGCCCTGGTGCACGCCACGGTCCTGCAGGGTGCGGATCATCTCCAGCCCGGTGCGGTCGCCCACATGGCAGAGCCGCTTCCAGCGGTGCCCGCCAAAGGCGCGCTGCAGTATCTTGCCGTCGTCCGTACGATCGAAGACGGCTCCCCAGCGCTCCAGCTCGCGCACGCGCTCTGGAGCCTCCCTGGCGTGCAACATCGGCATCCGCCACTGGTTGAGCATTTTGCCGCCCTTCATTGTGTCGCGAAAATGAGTCTCCCAGCCGTCTGACGGATCGACATTGGCAAGAGCAGCAGCAATTCCCCCTTCGGCCATTACTGTATGAGCCTTGCCCAGCAGCGACTTGCACACAAGCGCCACAGACGCTCCCTGCGCCGAGGCCTCGATTGCGGCCCGCAGTCCGGCTCCGCCGGCTCCGACGACGATTACGTCATAGATGTGTTGCTCGTACTCGCTCATAAGAGGCTCAAACCTGTGAGAATCCGTGGATCTGTTACTGCTCCTGTCGACACCAGCCGCACGTAGAAGTCCGCGAAGGCTACTGAAAACAGGCTGAACCACGCCCAGCCCATATGGTGCTCGTTGAAGCGGGTGACGAGGCGCCAGATGCCGTATTGTGCCTTCGGCTTCCCACTGGGGCAGGAGAAGCAGTCCAAGGAACCGCCCACTATGTGACGGAAGGCATGGCAGCCGAAACTGTAGCCGGACAACAAGACCACATTGGCAAGGAGAATGATCGAGCCGAGTCCCACTCCAAGATTGCCGTCGAAGTTAAAGGAGACGAACGTGTCGTACCACAGCACAGCGAGAACCAGGGTGGCAAGGTAGAAAAAATAGCGGTGAAGATTCTGCAAAATAAGCGGCAACCTGCTCTCGCCCTCGTATGGCTGCCCGATCCCCCAACCCTTAACGGCGCAGGCAGGCGGAGTCGCAAAGTAAGAACGGTAATATGCTTTGCGGTAGTAATAGCAGGTGGCGCGGAATCCGGCTGGTATCCAGAGAATAAGGATGGCCGGGGACCACTTCCACCATGGGAGAAGACCGGAGAGGTTGGGCGAATAAAAGGGCGAAAGATACGGATCGCTCTGGTAGTACGCCCCCTCGAGCGCCCGCCAGGTGGCATAGACGATGAAGGCTGTGAAGCCGAAAGCTACGAGCGCCGGCTCCAGCCACCAACGATCCCGGCGCTCGGTCGATCCTACTGCCGTGTCTATTACAGCTGGACTGGTTGCTTGCATGTTGACAGTCTCCCGCTGCGCCATGAGGAAAAATGGGGACGCACAGGAAACCTCCTTGCCAGAGCCTGCTAGCTCAAAAAGGCCGAAAAAGCAGCACAATTATACAAATAATGACAACCTCAAAGATGATCGAATTCGCTAAACAGATGCTTGACAGGCGGCCCCGATAGTAAGGAGAAGAGCCACGCTGCCACCACAAACAGTGTCATCATGGAGTGGTTGCGATCGTAATGATGACTGCAGCCAGGCAGAGGCCGGCGAGAACTGCCATCATGCCTGCTGGCATGAATTTCCTGGTTTTGGCGAGCCTGAGGGCAAACAGGACCTCAAGCAGCATCGCCAGTACGGCAGCAGCAGCCAGGGCAGCTTTTAAATTTTCGAAGCTCCACCAGAGGCTGCCTGCCAGGACCAGGCCGCTGGAGGCTCCTGCTACCAGAGAGACCTTGCTACCGGCCTTGAGATAGCCGATGACTCCGCCTATCAGGGCGGCCAGGGCAAGTATCGCTATGGAGATTTGAGCTGCTATGATCACGGGTTTTAGTGGGAAGAGCTCGATCATATTACCAGCTTGATGTCTGGAGGGAGAGCCTGCTTCCCGTCTCTGGCAATGCCAGATTTATGTCATTACGGCTCCAGTCCAATCAGGAGAGCTATGTCGGCTTCCACGAGGAGATCCACTGTCAAGGCAACCCCACGGTTGCCTGGCAACGTAATGACACGCAGGGCGCATCGCAGTGATCTTAGCGCTATAACGGCTATATACAATCATTATGTCCAGAGATCAACCGCCACCTTTGAAATCGCTAAGCGCACGCCAGAAAGGTCTAAGGCATGGTTTGAGGAGTTGCAAAGCAAGGGCTTGCCGGTTCTGGTTGCCGAATGTTCAGAGCAAGTTGTTGGTTGGGGGAGTCTCTCTCCATACAACAGCCGCTGTGCTTATCGCGGCACGCTAGAGTTGTCGCTGTATGTCGATCATCGCTTTGTCAGGCAAGGCATCGGCAGAAGGCTTGCCCGCGGGCTGCTAGCTTGGGCAGGCACTTCCGGCTATCATTGTATTGTTGGCGTTATCGCCAGCGAAAATTCTATCTCGCTTGATATGGCACTCGACTCTGGATTCCGGACTGTGGGAGTGCTCAAAGAGGTAGGCTACAAGTTTGACCGGTGGCTTGATGTCACGATTGTCCAGAAGCTTCTCTAGTTCTAAAGCAGGCACTGCCCTAAAAG
>CAYPBX010000107.1:5628-7678 GCA_964409075.1 uncultured Candidatus Obscuribacterales bacterium | reverse complement strand
AGGATTTGAGCCGTTCCCAGCTTGAGTATGCGGCCAATGATGTGAGGGTGCTCATTCCGATTTACTTGAAGTTGGAGGTGCTGTTGAAAAGGGAAGGACGGCTCGAGCTGGCGCTCAGGTTGTTTGACTTCTTGCCGGTCCTGGCCGTCCTCGATCTGCAGGGCTGGAACGGCATCTTTGAGCATTAAGGAGCCGGCAGCGCGCAGCTTGTAAAAGCTGTAGAATTGCCGCGGTCATCCTGGATCGGCAGATTAGAGGCGGAAGCAGAACCTGGTAACCATGAGGTCATGGAGAAGCTGATCTTCGAAAAATCGCGTCCGGGCAGACAGGCCCTCACTACCCCTCCCTCCGGTGTGCCTGATGTTCCGCTTGTCGAGCTTATTCCAGAGGATCTCACTAGAGCACAGGAAGATATTGTCCTGCCGGAGGTGAGCGAGCTTGATGTGGTGAGGCATCTGGTGCGGCTTTCGCATCTCAATCACTCGATCGACAGCGGATTTTATCCTCTGGGCTCCTGCACGATGAAGTACAATCCGAAGGTGAACGAGCTGCTGGCAGCCTGTGAAGGTTTTCGGGAGCTTCATCCCTATCAGCCCCTTGAGCAGGTTCAGGGAGCTCTGGCGCTCATTTGGGAGCTTGAGCAGGCGGTAGCCTCCATAGTCGGGTTGCCAGCTGTAACGCTGCAGCCGGCTGCAGGCGCTCATGGAGAGCTAACAGGGCTCTTGATGATCAGGGCTTATTTTGCTGCTTGTGGCGATCTCAACAGAAGGAAAGTAATTATTCCTGACACCGCCCACGGAACCAACCCTGCTACAGCTGCGCTAGCGGGATTTGAGGTTGTTGAGATACAGTCGAACGAGAAGGGTCTTGTTGATGTTGGCAAGCTCAAGGAAGCGCTCGCTGCCGATGTGGCAGCGATAATGCTTACCAATCCCAATACCCTGGGTCTCTTCGAGGAGGAGATCCAGGCAATTCAACAGCTAGTACACGCATTCGGGGCACTCTCATATTATGACGGGGCGAACCTGAATGCCATCATGAGTCTGGTCAGGCCAGGCGACATGGGATTTGATGTTTGCCATCTGAACCTGCACAAAACATTCTCCACACCTCATGGTGGTGGTGGTCCCGGCGGTTGTGCGGTCGCTTGCCGGGAGGACCTGGCTTCATTCCTTCCCCTGCCAGTGATTGAAAAGCAAGACCGACAATTTCTTCTCGATTGGGATCGCCCACAGTCGATCGGCAAAATCAAGGGCTTTTACGGCAATTTCGGCATTCTGGTCCGGGCCTATGCTTATATCCTGGCACACGGGCGCGACGGGTTGGCTCAGGTGTCCCGGGATGCGATCCTCAATGCCAACTATCTCAGTCAGCGCTTACGTGGGCGCTATCATCTCCCTTACAGCCAGCCCTGCATGCACGAGTTCGTTCTCTCAGGAGTCAGGCAGAAAGAGAGAGGTGTGGCGACGACCCATATAGCCAAACGGATTCTCGATTTCGGCATGCATGCTCCGACCATTTATTTTCCCCTTGTTGTTCCAGAAGCACTGATGATCGAGCCTACGGAGACCGAATCGAAAGAGACTCTGGACGAGTTTGTTGCTGTTATGAGCAGAATAGACGAAGAATCGATAGTATCACCGGATACGGTGCGAAGTGCCCCTCACACGACACCGGTAGGCAAGCTCGATGAAGCACTGGCTGCCCGTCAGCCAAATCTACGCTGGACAGCAAAGCAACCTGATGCTAACTCCAGAATGCCACGGCAAGGATTCAAATCAGACAGCTAAGGGCAGTGAGAGTAGCGTGGCGCCTGGCGGCCTGAGCGGCTCCTGAATGTCTCGCCCAGGCAGCCGAACGTAATGGAGCGGAGAGCGCAAGGAGACCGAGTTGATAGTGGCTCCTGAATGTCATGCCCAGGGAGCGAAGCGGACGGCTCGGGCCCACGAGCCGGTAGCGTAGCGTGTAAGAGCGGAGGGTGCAGCGCAGCAAGCCCGGAGCGATTACAGAAGAAGCCCGTATTCCATCAGAGAGGCGGAGGGTTCCGGCC
>CAYPBX010000107.1:272-5528 GCA_964409075.1 uncultured Candidatus Obscuribacterales bacterium | reverse complement strand
ACGGGGCAGGCGCGGAGCAGGCAAGGAACGTAGCCTGCGGAGCGATTACAGAAGAAGCCCGTATTCCATCAGAGAGGCGGAGGGTTCCGGCCCAGGAACCCGCAGCCGAACGGGGCAGGCGCGGAGCAGGCAAGGAACGTAGCCTGCGGAGCGATTACAGAAGATGCCCGTATTCCATCTGGAATCTGATGTAGGCAAGCTCCTCTTTGAGTCTGGCGATCTGCTTCCTGGTGCCTGATATAGGCACAAGAAACATGAGGGACAGAGCATTGATAAATACAAGCGGAGTGGTGGCCATCACTAATTTGCTCATCGGGTCCCCTATGAACTCCAGATAGCACTTGAGCGCCAGGAAGAAACCGATCAGGTTGGTAGCGAGGAAGAGCGCTGCGTGCATGATCAGGAAGAAGCGCTCGCGGGCAAGCAAAAGTGACACCCGGTCCCGCGCTTCCTGTAGGGCAGGGGTGGCAATAGATGATTGCTGCAGTGCAACGGAGGCGAAGGTGGGTAAAGGTGGCGGCGGCGTCTCTACCGGGGTTATGCCGGGGTCCTGGACTGGATGCACGCTGACCGGCTGACCGCAACTGCCGCAAAACCTCGCCTGTTGCTCCAGCTGCTTGCCGCAGGCATAACAGCCAGTCAGCACAGCCACCGGGGACGGTTGCTTATAAGCTGGTGCTGTTAGAGGACTGAGTGACGACACGGCAAAGGCTCCCGGGAAATCCTGTGTAAGCGCTCCGCTGCCTGGGCATTGGGTTCCGGAACCCTCCGCCTCTCTGATGGAATATGGGCATCTTCCCTTGTCGGCTTCGTGGTCTGGACAGTTACAACCCGAGCGCTTGTAATTGCTGTCAGGAGAGCAGCTTCCGGATTCCCAACAAAGCCTAACCGACCGAAGCACAGATCGCAAGGGGTTCTCAAAGGCCGTGGCCGTCGATTATCCAGACAGGCTGGGCATGCGTGCTGCTGCCTTAAACAGATTTATAGCAGCACCGGCATTGAAGCGTCCGGAGGCGAAGACCTCTTTAAGTAGGGCCCTGCGCAGGGAGTCTCCCTCGCGTCTGATGACGAGCTTCTGCGCATAAGGGACGGCACATTCCATGAAATTGAAGGGTGGATACATTGTCAGCGCTACTCCTTCCAGGGTGAGCAGAGCCCGCATAATGTAGGTAAAGTCCGAGGGTAGAGAGAAGGGATAGCGCCAGACAACATCCGAGAAATCGAGGAGCACCTTACGGAAGCGCACGCGCGAGAGCCCCTCGGCAAAGCGTCTCTCGACTATAGGCGCAAGCTCCCGGGCAAGTCCTTCCCGTTCGACATGGTGAGGCAGGAAGCGCATGGCGACGAAATCAGCCACAAGACCGGTGTAGTCACGCTTGATGACGTTGAGAAGGGCATTGGCAAGCTGGTCTCTCAAGTCTGGTGCGAGTCTACCGACCATGCCGAAGTCGAAGATGCCGACTCGGCCATCCGGCATGATTCTCAGATTGCCGGGATGGGGATCGGCGTGGAAGAAGCCGTCCTCAAGGAGTTGTTTCAGGTAGAAGATCGCGCCTGAGCGCGTGACCTCCTCCGGGCTCACGCCGAGTGCCTCTATGCTTGCCAGGTCGGTTACCTTTACACCGGGCACATATTCAATTGTGAGCACGCGCCTGCCGGTGAGCTTCCAGACAATCCTGGGTATATGAATCCGCTGGTCGTTGCGGAAATTGTGTCGAAATCGGTCGGCATTCCGTCCTTCCTTGATGTAATCAATCTCTTCGAAGATAGTGCGCGAGAACTCTCTTACGACACCGGGCCAGTCAGTATGACGGCATAGGCTCGGGTAGCGCATCACCTCGCCAGACACTGCTTCCAGCACCTGGATGTCGGCAGTGATGATGGTGGGCAAGTCGGGGCGCTGGACCTTAACAACCACATCTCTGCCATCTGGCAGGACAGCGCGGTAGGCTTGCGACAGGCTTGCGGCTGCCATGGGCGTGCTGTCGAATCGCGCGAAAAGCTTCTCCGGCTCGGCGCCCAGCTCACGCTTGATAATTTGCCTGGCCACCCCATCCGGGAAGGGGTCAGCTCCCTCCTGTAGAGACGACAACTCCAGCATGGCTGGCAGGGGCAAAAGGTCGGCTCTGGTGGAGAGCGTCTGCCCGATCTTGATGAAAGTTGGGCCAAGCTTGTGCAAGCGATTTCGCAGCCAGGCGCCTAGCTTCCTGTACTCCTCCAGCTCTGCCAGGCTGAGTGCTGCCTCCTCTATGTCGATCCCGCTGGCATCGGCTCTGGACATTCTGGCGCGCTCGGCTGCGTGGTAGGCAGCGAAGCCTTTGACCGAGCCGATGATGGTCCAGACGATCGGCAGGACCCGCACGGCGCCGGTGAATCCCTGCAGCCTGAGGGTCTGCCAGATAACGCGCCAAATTGAAGCGGACAACCTTGCAGCTGTCACATCCTGAAAGGGAGAAGCCTGTGCTCGATCTCTTGTCAGCCTTTTGGAACCCTTCAAGCCTAAACCTAATGAAAATCAGTCACTTGACCACTATATATTAAAGCGGTAGATGCTGTTGTCAGCAGCGACAAGATAAATTTAAATTCGCTCTCTCAACGGCCACCCAGCGCTTCATACTGCTTCTCAATTATCTCTTTGACACCGCAGGCTGCCAGTTCGATTAACCTGGGCAAGGTCTGCCCATCGTAGGGGATTGTTTCCGAGGTGATCTGCATCTCGAGAATCTTACCGGACTCGGTGAGGATGATGTTACTGTCCATGTCGGCTCGGGAGTCCTCATGATAAGTTGGATCGAGAATGAGCTCACCGTCAAGCTGGCAGACGCTGACAGCAGCCATATGCTCGATGACCGGCAGCTCGTCCCACACCCCCTGCCGTTGCAGCTTGGCAAGCGCATCATAAAGGGCTAGGAAGCCCCCGCTTATGCTGGCTACTCGTGTTCCACCATCCGCTTGGAGGACGTCGCAGTCAACAGTTATTGTGCGCTCGCCCAGGGCGCGTCTGTCGATGCAGGCGCGAAGGCTCCGGCCGATAATGCGTTGAATCTCGCTTGTTCTTCCCGACGGCTGTCCGCGTGTCACCTCTCGGGGGGTTCTGATGAGCGTCGAACCCGGCAGAAGGGAGTATTCTGCGGTCACCCAGCCTTCACCGGCGCCAATCAGGAAGGCCGGAACCCGCTCTTCTACCTTTGCGGTTATAAAGACTCTGGTGTCACCGAATTCGGTGAGAACAGACCCTTCTGCATTTCTGGTGAAGTTGCGGGTAAATTTAATCGGTCGTAGCTGATCGTAGTTGCGATTATCACGCCGGCGAACCATCGCCCACCACTTTCTAGCGCTTGTCCCTGTTAGGGCTGCCGTTCAGCCTGCACAGCAGGAACTCTAAGTCTAATACTTCATCTACCCGTTGGGAAGTATTTTAACCACCGGATGACCGATGCGATGAGCCGACCGGGCACTGAGTCTTGTCCTCATCAGCGACCCATCCGAATTTAACAGAGCTGAGTCATCACCTCTCCCTGGAACCAGCCCGAGCCGCTCAGCTTTCAATAAGGCTCGTAGCATCCAGCGCTGAAGATACAAGAGCGATTGCATTCAAAAGCCGCCCTCTCGAAGGCTTCAAAAGGGCGACTTGAAAACGCCGCTGGATGTTACAGGCAACTGCCGTGTCGCAAGCTGAGCATTTTGAGGTAAGCCGATTACTCGCCCGGAGTCTCTCCGCCGGTTTCTCCGCCACCTGTTGTCTCCGGAGCAGCGGTATCGGTTGTCCCGGTATCGAACGTGTCAGTGGTGCCGGTGTCGGTGGGAGCTGGTGTTTCGGTGGGAGCTGGTGTTTCGGTGGGAGCTGGTGTTTCGGTGGCCCCGCCGCATGCAGACAGAGACGCTACGAGAGCGAAGCTGGCAGCGGTAAGAGCGATTGTTTGAAGTTTCGCCATCATAATTTCCTTGATTCTCTCCTTATGTACTGCACCCAGTGAACAGTTGACCGATTATCCATCTGGAATGGTCATCCTGCCCAGGCTAGTTTAGTAAATTACCAACCCATGGCAGGCGCAATTTTAACAGGTAACTTCAAGACAGGCAAACCAGCGTCAAAGCAAGCCTGCGGGGCTATATGCTCGTTATATATTCTGTATCCGCCCCGGTGCAATACCGCTTCAGCGGGCTGCTTGCCACATGCCACACCCCGCCTCCAGTCGGCGCTTGAAAACGGTTTTCAAGACAAGCCGGCTCTGTTGGTGGTGTCATGACCGCGGTGAGGCTTTATGCATCCTCGAGTTGTTATCCAGGTTAAGTTGCGTTACGAAGAGCTCCGCCTCAAGAGCGAGATGCCTGTCATCTCAGAGGGCTGCGCCAGCCCGACAATGTCAAGAATCGTTGGTGCTATGTCAGCTAGAGCTCCGGTTGCCAGGCTCACTGCCTTTGTGCGGCCGCTGAAGTCGATAAGCACAAATGGTACTGGGTAGGTGGTGTGCGCGGTGTGCGGTTGCCCGCTTTCCGGATCGACCATCTGCTCAATATTACCGTGGTCCGCAGTCACGACGAGCGTTCCCTTCGCTTCGGCGGTCGCCTCGATCAATTCACCAAATGCGATATCAACGGTCTCGACTGCCTCCACTGCCGCATCCATTACGCCCGTGTGCCCTACCATGTCCGGGTTGGCAAAGTTCAAGATGATGAAGGGATATCTCCCTGACTTTATTGCCTGGCGGGCCACAGCGCAGACGGTAGGTGTTCTCATCGGCGGAGTCTCGTCATAGGTAGGAACCTTGAGTGAGGGAACCAGTATCCTCTCTTCGCCCGGATACGGCGCTTCCCGGCCGCCGTTGAAGAAATAGGTAACGTGCGCATACTTTTCTGTCTCGGCGGCATGCAGCTGTTCCTTATGGTGGCAGGCAAAGAGCTCAGGAAGGGTCAGCGTCATATCTTGGGAGGGCAGAGACGCAGGCGGGAAGGCCACCGGCAGATTGAACCTGCTGTCGTATTCGGTCAGGCATACATAGTGGATTCTGGGTCGTGAAGGTCGCGCAAAGGCGCTGAAGTCCTCCTGCGTTAGGGCTGCGGTTATCTGGCGGACACGATCCGGGCGGAAGTTGAAGCAGATGACACTGTCGCCTGGTTCAATCCTGCTGCCCGGAACAACAGCAGGCTGGATGAACTCATCGCTTTCGCCGCGCTGGTAGGCACTTTCCACAGCCTCTACCGAAGATGAGGCCGGAAGCCCCTCTCCGTGGACAAGCGCCCGGTAATAACGCT
>CAYPBX010000107.1:0-262 GCA_964409075.1 uncultured Candidatus Obscuribacterales bacterium | reverse complement strand
AGACAGGGGTTCGCTCCCAGCGCCCGTCTCTATCCATGGCCCAGTAGCGCCCGGAGATTACACCTATCCTCTCGTTGGGTCCCAGCTTCGCTTCAAGCTCGCTCGTGAAGCGCCTAGCCGAACGCGGCGGAGTGTCGCGACCGTCCAATATGGGATGAACCACCAGATCTTTTACTTTCATCCGCCTGGCTAGCGTGAGAAGCCCGTCCAGATGGTCCGGGCTTGCGTGGTCTTACCTCAGCCTTTCTCGTCTCAGGTGCCG
>CAYPBX010000106.1:7391-7707 GCA_964409075.1 uncultured Candidatus Obscuribacterales bacterium | reverse complement strand
ATCGTCGGCAGCGTCAGATGTGTATAAGAGACAGACTCTTACCTCATATCGCTTGTTCGGCTCCAGATACATCGTGTCAAACAACCCGAACTCCGGAATCCAAACGCAAGCGGTGTCAACTCTCGTGCTCGGCTCAATCTCGGAAATCATGTTCATCATGACCCACCATAAATCAACTCATGTCAGGGTAAACAAGCATTAAGGATACAGCATTCACTCTACAAGCACCGGCCCGCGCTTAAGGAAGCGTAAGCTTTAACCCGGACACAATCCAGCCCAGCAAACCGGTTTGCTCATTGTCGCGTCAATGCGTCTG
>CAYPBX010000106.1:0-7381 GCA_964409075.1 uncultured Candidatus Obscuribacterales bacterium | reverse complement strand
GTCTGCCACCAGTGGCAGTGCCGACAAGCCAGTACGTCTACTAAAACTCTTCACCTGGTCTTTTCGGCGCGCTGCCTGGTGCACCGCCAGAGGAACCGGACCGCTTGCCCGACTCCCTCCGCCCTGATGCTGCCTGACCTTGCCTGCGGGCGGGCTCTGGCGATAGAGACTGCTCCACTTCTGCTGGCTTCTCTGCCGCCTCCGCCTGCCTGGCCAGCTCCGTGAAGTAAGGTGACACTCTCTGGGCAGGCATCAGCTCTAGAAAGGCCTGCACCTGGACAGCCGCAAGCCTTTCCTTGCCTGCCAGGGCGAGCGCTCTGGCCAGGTAAAGCCTGTACACGTTGCAGGACGGGCAACCCTTGAGCGCCCGTTTGAAGTGCATCTGGGAATCGGCATATCGGCCGCAGGAGAGCTCGGCAAGGGCAAGCTGATAATTGAGAAAGTGATCGTCGGGATGCTGTGCCATGGCCGCAGAGATAATGCCTTCGGCCTCCTCAAACTTGCCCTTGCGGCACAGCGATCTCTGCTTGCCTGCGCCCTTAGGCAGCGGTAACATCCTGGACTCTAGGAGATAGCCGTTGTCATATCTATCAGCCAGGTAAGGATCCCAGTGAAAGTCATGCGGGAGCGGATAGCCGATCGCAGTCATGGATCTAGCCGCGAATCCCTTTTTAATCTGGCGGCTATAGAGGTGAGCGCCTCTCAAGGCTGATCTCTCCTTGCCCTCCAGCTGATCGATGTTGGCAATCAGGAGGGTCAGCGGTGGATAGGAAGCTATGGCGCCTGCCTGCTGCCCGGCATCGCGCGCGCCAGCAAGCCTTCCTGCAAGATAGCGGCTAAACGCCAACCCCTCGTAAGCTGCCTGCGAGGTCGGATAGCATTCAATCGCCTTTTTGAAACACTTTTCAGCCCGCTCCAGCTTACCTTCTCTGACAAGCACATAGCCTGCATTTATATAGATATAGCAGAAGTCTGGGTTTACCTCCACGATCTTCCGAAAGGCGCTGAGCGCCTTTCGGTAATCGTGCCCCAGGTAGCTCACGATCCCGGCGCTGAGAACAGTTTCGGTAGCGCTGGAATCAAGCTCGAGTGATTTGTTGAGAGACTCATACGCCTCTTGAAAGCGCCCTTTCATTGCTAGCGCAAGCGCCATCACCCGGCAGGGGAGCGGATCGGTTGGATCAACCGCTGCAGCACGCACCAGAGTCGATATCGCCTCGTCTACCTGCCGGCTCGCCAATTCTGTATGTGCCACAGACACTAGTCTCTGAGATGTTTCCCTGCGCTTTGTATCCCAGCCTTGTGTCCGAGCGTAAGCGCAAGTTGCCAAAATTATCGAGGAGAGGCAAGCCAAGAGTGCTCTTCCAAATGTAAGTGGTCTTCCCGTTGGTTTCACGAGACTGCTCCTTAAACTAAAAGACAAAGATAGGTCTGTCGGGCAACTCCTCGAAATCCGCCTCCGAGAAAGTGTAAAGCCTTGCCGGACGGAAAGACGATTCCTGGCTGAACTCCTCCAGCTCGTTGAGCACTCCTGTAGTGAGAAATTTCTTGCGGAAGTTGCGATTATCCACCGCCTTGCCTAAAACCGCTTCGTAAACCATCTGCAGGTCGCGCAGCGTGAACTTGTCAGACAGAAGGCTGAAGGCTGAAGGAGAATACTCAATCTTGTATTTGAGCCGCTGCCTGGCGTAACTGATAATGGTGCCATGATCAAAGGCCAGATCGGGCAGATCACCCACAGGCCACCAGGCAACACCGGAGGCATCGGAGCTGGCCTTGAGCTCCACCTCTTCCTGCCTCACAAGCGCAAGATAAGCCACCGTCACGACACGCCCGCGCGGATCCCGGCCCCGGTCACCGAAGGTATAGAGCTGCTCCAGATAAGCCTGCCTGATATTGGTCTCTTCAGCCAGCTCTCTTCTGGCCGCCTCATCCAGCGTCCGGTCGGATGCATCGAGAAAGCCGCCGGGCAATGCCCAGAACTGCCGATACGGATCGTTCTTGCGCTTAATCAAGAGAACCTCGAGCACTCCCTCGTGGGCAGCGAGCGCAACAGTATCGGCAGTTATGCTGACTGCTTCCTTGCCCATCGAGATCAGCTCTCACAAAGAACAAACTTGAGCCCGTTACGATAACAACTGGCCGGTGGCGCTCCATGAGGCTCGTCTACTTTAATGAGCTTGCAGGCGATACCTCGACTGGCAAGCATGGAGATGATCTGCTCCTGAAGTTCCGGTGGCACTATGGTGTCTTTCGTTGCCGAAACCACAGCAACACGCGCCTGTCTGGGAAAGCTGTCCAGGTTGCCGGAAAGGCTCTTCTGCCTGTAGATGTGAGGATTGGTATCCGGCGTAGCTGCAAACGCCAGCCTCATCGCCTGGCGTACAGCCGGGTGTGAGCTCTCTCTGTAAAGATCGGTCAGATCCCCGGCTGCTTCCACGCTGACCACACCTGAGATCTTGCCTCGAATCGCCGGCGGCGCAACGGCCGCATAGGTCAGCGCCGCGCATCCGCCCATGGAGGTACCGATAAGGACAATGCGATCAACCGGAAATTCCTCCATTACCTGGCGTATATTCTGGCTGACATCAGCATAAGCCGCATCACTCCCCCAGGAGGCCTCTCCCCTGTAGTTGACGGAGAGAAGGGCTAACCGAGCATTGCCGGCGGTGATTGCATCAGCCACGCTCCGATCGTAAGGAACCACAAACGGCTCCATAAAATTCGAGCCCATGCCGTGAAAGTAGACAACAAGCGTGTGACTATCGGTGTGATCTGGCGTTCGGGGTGGTATCAGACCGAGACTGTCCAGTTTGCCGTCCACATGGCTCCTGAAGGTTCGCTTCAGAACATGATCGCCACTACCCGGCTCCGGGGCAACTCCTGCCCCCCGGATCAGGCTCAGATTGGCGACGATACGCTGCTGCTCGCGCTTCAATGCCTTGCAGGTGCTCCTGGTTTTCAGGAAGGCGACCAGAAAGACAACCCCTGCTATGTTAAAGACGAGCGAGAGTACAAGCAGCCCGCTTAAGATCTTTATCTTCATGCGACACTCCTCTGTCCAGCGCTGTAGCATTTAGATCTTATTACAGTTAAAGTAGGCAATACCTGTTGACGGCGATAAAGAGGATGTAAGCTTTCGGCAGTCCGGCTATTTCGGCGCTCGCAAATGCTCAAGCATGTGTTATCCATATCTTTGATTGTCCTGGCCACTCTGGTAGCTCCAGCTCATTCTCCTGGTTCAGCCACAAAAGAAGATCAGTCGCGCGAGCATATCCTCGCCGGCATCAGCTTACAGGCAGAAGGCAAGCTCTCTACCGCCGCAGACGAGTACCGAGCCGCCATTCGTATTAATCCTGAGAGCGCAGCCGCCCATAACAATCTGGCGGTAGTGCTCAAGGAGATGAAGAAGCTTGCCGAGGCCGAGACTCAAGCGCGAACGGCCTTGAAGCTGAAGCCCGGTCGCCCCGACTACCATTTCAACCTGGGCCTAATTCTCGAGCGCCAGGGCAGGAGGCAAGAAGCGGAGGCCGAGTTCAGACATGCCCTCAAGCTTCAGCCGCTGGACGCAGAGTGTCACTTTAGGCTGGCAGATGTACTCTTCAGCCAGGGCGACTTCCAAACTGCCGAGGAGGAGATTGCCCTGGCACTCACGTTGAAACCAGACGTGGTGCCATACGTTAAACTCTTGGCCGACTGCCTGCTCAAGCAATCGCGCCTGCACGAAGCGCTGGCAGAGTACCGCCGGGCGCTCGATCTGGATCCTGAAGGCCCGAGGTCCGGTGAGCTTGCAGGACTAATCGATTATCTCGAGCGCATCACCAGCCCCCAGCCATGACCGGAGCAGATCTCTTCAGTCCAAAGGCAATGCCATTTAAACACCGAATAACAACCGCCTAAGGGCCATGCGCCGCCCGGGCAGGAGGCAGAGCGGAAAGGTCCCGGGCGGGGCAAAACCCTGCCCCATAGCTGCCAGTCGCGCTCCATAGCTTTGTTTCACGATCTGTGCCGGCTTAATGCTTACAGGGTACAAGCACAGGTATCAGGTAGCCTTGGTGTGGGTCCGTCCAGGGACTGCACCGGCTCATGGAGCCTCCCACCAATGAGGATGGGTGGAATGGACCAGAGAGTGGGAAAATCCCCACATCATACCGTCGATCGGATCCCACTTAAGACCGGCCATGTTCATACGCAGTACATTGGGGTTCTCCCAGACTCGGATGCGGCCGTTCTTGTCAAAAATCAAAGCGCCCGAGAAATCTGCCATGCGCTGCCCGACCCAGAGATTCCCGTCTTTATCTACAGCCACATCAATATTGGCGCCCAGGTCGGCAAAGCTCTTGGTCAAGATCTTGACGTATTCTCTCAATTCAGCCGGGGTAGATTGCTTGACTATCTCTGCTATACGCCTGGCCCTTTCGGCTCCCTGCTTATCTGCATGAAACAAGCACTTCTGGATGCCTTCAATTCGGTTGCGATGGACATCGCCTACAATCAGTGTGCGCTTGCCCAGTGACTCCATGGCCTTATTCAGTGCTGCCTGCTGCTGGACAGGCCAGGTGATCTCATGCGGTAGCGGGACACCTGCCTCCTCCTCGAGCATCTTCAGCGGCCTCCTGGGGTCCCCGGGAGCCACAGCTCTGAGATATGCCCGGGTAAACTCACCGGACTGATCTGACTTGAGAATTGCCTGAAGAAGCGCGCGAAACCGACCGGGATCGAGATCGCTGCTCTCGCGGAGCACCTTGAGCGACGATTCGGCAATCAGCGTCGAGAGTCCTTCCCCCACGGCCTTTAGAAACCTCTGCCCTTTGCCGGGCTGGGAGACAATGTCCATTACCGCTGCCAAAAACTGCTCGCTGTCGCCCTTGAAGAACGCATCGTCCTGCAACGACTTGGGGATACAGTCTCGCCCCTGTCCGGCGACCACTGCTTGCCGAATGGCTTGCATCGCCTCAGAGGCACTGTTGGATTGGAGCAGGTCTTTCATGGCCCCAAGGAAGTGTTGCGGGTCGCCTGTTGCCAGCGATTCCTGAATTGTTCTCAAAGTGCTGCCTGGACCCAGCGCATCCAGGGCATGCCGGATTGGCTTCAGTAAGTCCGGTCGGCTCGGGGTCTCCTTCACGCCTGCCGCACGGACCCTCTCCTCCCCACGGCGTGCTGGGACCTCAGGACTGCGAGAATCACGTTGATAAATCGAGTTATCAAATGTCACGGCAGCCGGGAGCTGTCGATTCCCCTCGGTGCCAAGCGCTCTTGAGGCGCTGCATTCCCTTACAGCCAGAAGCTCCTCTGTCCAGACTGTTGCAGCAACAGCATCATCCGGTCTTTGAGACACACCTGCATCATACGGTTCGTACATTGACTGCCTCCTACTAGCGAACTGGCTCCAAGCTTAGGAGGCATTTATCAAATTCCTGTCAAAGGAACCGACAGCACTGACAGGAAGACCTCTGGTTCGTGCGTGAGATACACTATGAGCGACTGTTCGGGCAAACATCAGGGCTCAAATGAGGCTCCATCTCACACTGGCTCAAAAGGGGTTCATCCTCATAGGTGTTCCACTTGTCTTTCAGGTAATCTTTATCACTGCGCTCAACCACGCCCTGAATCAAACCGAGGCCGAGCTTGCCGCCGCTAACCGTGCCAAAGAGCTGAATTATCACTTCAACCGGCTGACTCAGCTCAGCCTGAACGCCACAGCGGTGGCTTTTCTTTATGGCCCGGGACAGAGGAGCTTCGCTGCTTACAGGAAGCTGAGAGCACAAACCGAAAAGGAGTTCTTCCAGCTACGACGCCTCGGCGGCAGCGATCCGGACACGCTGGCAAGCATCGATCGGCTGGAGCAAGGCATAGATAGAGTATTTCTCTATCTTGATGAGTCCAGGCGCTTGAAGGAGTTCGGGCAGGTAAAGCAGGCGTTTCGGTATCTGAGCAATCTGAAGCTCTTGGCAGCATACATGAACGAGCAGATCGACAGCGCTATGAATAGATATCGCCAGATCGAGGCGAGCACCCCTGAAATTCAGCAAAGGCAACGAGCGGTGCTGAAACTTATATGTTCGATCGCACTTGTTTTAAATATGGCTCTAGCTCTTTTCCTTGCCGTCATATTCAATCGCAGCACAGCTTCCCGACATGCTGTCGTCATGGATAACGCCCGCAGGTTTGCTGGCGGCAAGCCACTTAAGGAGCCACTCTCGGGCGCAGATGAGATAGCACAGCTCGATTCAGTGTTCCACGAGATGGTGACCACCGTCAAGGAGGCGGAGAAGCAAAGGGCGGCCTTTATGAACATGATCGCGCATGACATACGCGCGCCGCTGACATCAATTCATATTACAGCTGGTCTACTCGGCAAAAGCGCAGATGAGCTTTGCCTTCAAGAGGATACCCGGCAGAACATCGTCAGGATCGAACGGGACGCCGAGAGACTCATCGCCCTTGTCTCTGATTTTCTGGATCTGGACAGGATGGATGCAGGAGCATTTAAACTTGTCCCTGCGGTTTATCCGGTAGCATATGTGCTGGAGAATGCCCTGCAGGCGGTTCGGGGACTTGCGCTCGACAGGGGGGGTGCACATTGCAATGCCGGATACCGATGAGGAGATCTTTGCAGATGCTGACAGGCTTGTGCAGGTGATGATCAACTTGCTGGCCAATGCCGTCAGGTTCGCTCCAGAAGGCAGCCAAATCACTGTAGGCATAGAGACCACTCCTGCTGTAGATGGCGACACCCTCACACCCAGCAGCAACGGCTGGACCGAATTCACCGTGGCAGATCAAGGCCCGGGCATTCCGGCAGAAGACCGCGAGAGGATATTTGACAGGTTTCAGCAGGCAGGTTCAGACGATGGCAGGCCACGCCAAGGATCTGGTTTGGGGCTTTATATCTGCAAGAAAATTGTCGAGCTTCATGGCGGTGTCATCGGTGTCGACAGCCCGGAGCCGGGCGGCAGCCTATTCTGGTTCAAAATCCCGGTGCAAAGGCAATCTGACGCGCCCCAAAATCCTGAACATCCTTGATGTCGACTACCACTTAGCCTGGGGTGTCTTGTCGAGATAGTCTTCATCTCTCAATACTTGCAACCGGCTGCATATTAATCCTCAGGAGATCCAACTTGTGATCACATTTCAATCTCGGCAGGTTACAAGATCCTACTCATCGCCAAGCTTATAGCCGACGGCATGCATAGTATGGATCGGCAGTGCGTAGCCAGCCTGGGAGAACTTCTTTCTCAAGGTGTAAACATGAGTGCGGACTGTGTTGGCTGACGTGTCCGCATCGGACACCCAGACCGCATCGAGTATGTGATCGTTGCTGAAGACCTTGCCGCGATTACGCATACAAAGAAAAGCGGTCTCTATCGAAAGGTAAACA
>CAYPBX010000105.1:0-7730 GCA_964409075.1 uncultured Candidatus Obscuribacterales bacterium | reverse complement strand
CGAACAAGGCTCTTTACCGCCGATCCTGGCTGACCGCCTGGAGGCGGTGGAATGCTGGCCCCAGGGTCGGCTGTTGGGGGAGCGGCGTGCGTCTTGCCTGACGCGATAGTGTAGCGCTGGTCAAGTGCAGGGGGAGCCCACTCGGGATGGCGGCGGCAGTAGTGAGCAGCCAGGTACGCCTTCATGTAATAGGCCCAGGCGAGCCCGTAGCGGATACGGTTGTCCTCTGGGTGACGCGTAAGCATCTCCTCGTAAGTTGTGACCATCGAATCGAAGTAAAGCGGACCGCCCTGCCTGTCAGCGAGCCTGCGTGCTCTTCTCACCTGCCGGAGCGCCTCCTCCACGTGGCTTGTGCGCGTCAGGGCAACAGCCAGGATAAAGCTCGCCTCGGCGCTGTCCGGATAGGCTTCTACTTGCTTGCGAGCCAGTTCCAGGTCGTCTGTCGGCGCGATGTCTTCGGCACCAGTACCGAAGGAGAGCTCACGGCCGGGAGACCAGATTACTGCCTTTTCTCTCTCGCCTTTATCTGGCTGCTCAGGGCTACCTGTAGGCTGGCCGTTGGTGGTGAATGTTTCAGATGTAGAGATACTGGTGGCTGCGGTTGCCTGACTACCGGTGGCATCGGTCTTAGCAGCTCTATTCAAGCCCCCCTGCCAAGCCGCTTCCTCGGCTGGCGCAGGACAGGCAAGAGAGAAGGAGCTTGCCAGTACGGCTGCTGTCAGCCAGGCCAATCGTAAGTTGGATAGAGATGTCATTAGAATAAGAAGCTAACCCCACCGCGCGCGTACATGTCAGACGACGGTTAGGAAAATCCCGGACCCGGTATCATAACCGCCAGATCATAACAGACGCTGCAGGGTTGCCAACGGGTACCGTACCTGCATGAGAAATATTTCGGCAACACGGTATACATTCACTCCCCGGTGTCTGCGTTCACCAGGGAGCGGTTGTGTGGCGCCTATGTAATGAAGAGCTGCCGGAGCCGGCTGGAAAACGTCATGTTCAAGCAGCGCAGTGGAGCGCTCGGGCTCACGAGCGCGAAGCGGAGCGTGGCAAAGGCGGAGGCGGCGAGGAACGAGCTGCTGGAGCCGGCTAATTTAAATAGTGCGCATGCGCCCATTCAGGATCAGCGGTGCCACCTCTTCCAGACCGCTGACTATGTGCAGCGGGTTTGCTGCAAGCAGGATCTCGCGGGTATGTATTCCTGTAGTGACGGCTATGCCATCAACGCCGGCATTCTTGGCCATCTCCATGTCGTACATGCTGTCGCCAATGACGACCGCGTCCTGGTGATCTACATTCAGCTTTTGAACTATATGGTGCACTGCTTCCGGGTGGGGTTTGTGGTTGATGATGTCCTGCTGCCCGACAATCGTCTGGAAGTGGTGGCTGAGATCGTGGTGATCAAGCACCGGCTCGATGATGTTTCGCCTCTTGGAGGAGGCGATGGCGCAGGCTATGTCAGCTGCCTTCAGTGTGTCGAGCATAGAGGTTAGCCCGGGGAAGGGCGGACACAATCCTATGAGCCTGGTATCGTATATGCAGCGGTAGCGCTGCGCTATGCGAGCCCTGTAGGTGGTGTCTCGTTCGGGAAAGATAATCTCCATTTGCGTATCGAGTGGCACGCCGACAAGGTGCCTCCAACGATCGAGCACACTCCCGGGCAACTCGTACTCTTCCACTACCTGTTCCATGACCTGAACAATTCCTGGTGCAGAGTCGACAAGCGTGCCATCAAAATCAAATATTGCTAGTTGGTACAATTTGTTCTCCTGTTTACAAGTGGGGGCAACCTGGGGCAATCCCTGGCTTCCCCTTAGTTTCGCTGGGCGATAAGCTCCTTGAAGCGGGCGAAGAGGTAGCCAGAATCCCGTGGACCGGGGCTGGCTTCCGGGTGGTATTGCACGCAGATGAGAGGTTTTTGCCTGTGCTGAAAGCCCTCCAGGCTGTCATCATTGAGATTCACGTGTGTGATTACAAGGTCGGAAGGAAGGCTTGCGCGGTCAACCGCAAAGCCGTGGTTCTGGCAGGTAATCTCAATGCCTCCGCTGAGGAGGTTGGCCACCGGCTGGTTGCTGCCCCGGTGCCCGAATTTGAGCTTGTATGTCCTGGCGCCTAAGGCGAGCGCTACAAGCTGGTGTCCCAGACAGATGCCGATCAAAGGCAACCCTGAATCCAGGAGCTCCTTTATCTCGGGGATTATCTGTCGGCAGGCCTGGGGATCGCCTGGACCGTTGGAGAGAAAAATCCCGTCCGGCTGGCTCGCCAGGATCTGGCGGGCAGATGTGCAGGCTGGATAGACGGTGAGCTCGAAACCTTGATTGATAAGGTTGTTGAGGATGCCCTTCTTAATGCCGAAGTCCATCACCGCAAGCTTGAGGGAACCAGAGCCTAGCGTATAGACCCTGTCGGTTGTGACTTGCCCGGTGAGGTCAGAGCCTGTCATCTCCGGCAGCGATCGGGCCAGATCCACCAGATGATCGGGGTCGGTGGTTTGTGTGGATATTGCCGCGCGCATCGCTCCCTTATCCCGAATGTGCTTGGTGATTGCCCTGGTATCTACACCGGCAAGCCCGATAATTCCCTGGTCTTGCAAGAACGCTGGCAGCGACCTGGTTGTGCGCCAGGAGCTTGGCTGGCGGCTTGGATGCCGAACTACAAGAGCCTGGGCGTGTATGCGCTCGGATTGGAGGTCGGTGTCGTTTGTGCCATAGTTGCCTATCTCAGGGCAGGTAAGCGTTATGATTTGCCCACTGTAACTGGGATCGGTGAGGATCTCCTGATAACCGGTCATGGAGGTGTTAAAGACCAGCTCACCGCCTGTTGTGCCGCTGGCACCAAAGCTTGTGCCCGAGAAGCTCCTGCCGTCCTCCAGGACCAGGAGGCACCGGGCTTGCCCGGTGGAATTGCCGGGTTGTACCTGTCTTGCCGTCATATCTAAAACTCTTGCAGCTTGCTGGTTTCTATATTAACGCAACCGTTAAGGTATTCGCCCAGCCAGTTTCCGTTCTGCTTGGTTGAAACAAGCGGTGTCTGGATTGCTGGAGCCCGGTTTCGGTTGAGTTGCCTGCTGGGCTCAGCTTTTGTTGTACAGGTTGTGTCGGTCATTTGATTCTTTTAAGTAAAAGCATCTATTAGTAATGTGCCCGGATGACAGTGCTCCTAACAGGCAGGCGCTGTCGGGAGGCAAGAAGTTCCCCGGGTTCCTTGCTTCAGGCAACTTTAATGCCGGACAAGCCTTTGTACAATTAATGGCGCCTTACCGGACTTGAGGCAGACGTCAGGCAACGTCGACATTATAAGGGAGCGGCAGATGAACGATATTCGCTTTTATCTGGAGGCAGCCGAGCTTCTTACGCCAGCTCTCTGGGTTGTAGCTGGAGCTGTAGTAACGCTCCTCTGGCCGCTGTTTTTTCCCAAGCAGAAGGTCCTGACTCCTGCCTGGGCGCTTCTAACGTTAACACTGGCGGCAGCGGCACTGCTTACGCAGACAGATATTCCCTACCGGGAGCTGTTCGGCGGAGTCTACACGGTCGACCAGCTGACGGTGACCTTTGGGCTTATCGCTATCCTTGCCACGATGATCGTCGTCTTGATGACCGTAGGCTACGAGCACCATCTCGGTGCCAACCAGGGCGAGTTTTACGCGGTTCTCTTGATAGCCTGCGCTTCTGTCATGCTGCTTGCCGGTGCAACAGACCTCATTCTGGTCTTCGTTGCGCTCGAGACCCTCTCGATCTCATGTGTCATCCTCTCGGGCTTTTTGAAGAAGGACCGCAAGAGCAATGAGGCTGCCTTGAAGTATTTCCTGACCTTTGCTGCCACCACAGCCACATTGATGTACGGGCTTACCTTTGCTTACGGGCTGTCTTTCGACGGGCAGTCAGGCAGCACAAGGTTTGCAGACATACATGTGGCCATGATGCAGCATGCCCTGCAGCCCTCACTTCTTTTTATCCTTATGATGGTCTTCATTGTCAGTGCCGTGGGATTTAAACTCTCTATGGTGCCCTTTCACATGTGGACGCCAGATGTGTATGAGGGGGCGCCTACACCGGTTACGGCCTTTCTTTCAATCGTCTCCAAGGCTGGTGGTTTTGTTCTCGCGATCAGGCTATTGATGATGGTTTTCATCTCCGCAGCCGTTGACTGGGGCGTGCTTATAGGTTGCCTGGCGATCCTCTCGATGGTAGTCGGCAACCTGATTGCCCTTGTGCAGACATCCTTCAAGCGCATGCTTGCCTACTCGTCAATAGCCCATGTTGGCTACATTCTAATCGGGCTGGTAGCCGGAACTGCCGACGGGCTAGCGGCTATGATCTTTTATATCATCGTCTACGGGCTCATGAACCTTGGAGCCTTTGCTGGCGCCATTCTTTTTACTAACGAAACCGGCTCGGACAACATAGATGATTATGCCGGGTTGGTGAGGAAGCGCCCCTGGCTAGCTGCAGGCATGTCGGTCTGTCTTCTCAATCTGGCTGCATTGCCGCTGCCGCCGGCTGGCTTTTTTGCCAAGGTCTTCGTTTTCTGGTCGGGGGTTGAGATGTACACGCCGCTGGGCTGGACTATGGTCGCAGCGGCGCTTTTGACATCGGTTCCTGCTATCTACTATTACAGCCGACCGGTAATTAAAATGGTGGCCAGGGAGCCAGCAGAGCGTGTGGTGCAGCTGCATGCGCAACGCGCATCTGCCAGTCCGCAGGCACCGATTATGGCTGCTCTGGGATTGTGCATACTCGGGCTTGCTCTGGGTAGCTTTGTCCCGGGTTCAGTTATGGCTGCCTCGCGTTCGGCCGTCAGCCCGATTGTCAGGCCGCCAGCCATAAGCCTGGCACCTTTAGATCTCAAACCAGATGGTAGACTGAGTCATTGAACAGCTTTGGAAGATAAGCCCTCGTAGTTCAGCTGGATAGAACACCGCTCTCCTAAGGCGGGTGTCGGGGGTTCGAATCCCTCCGAGGGTAGGATGTTTAAACGAGATCTGCCCAGCGCCTGGCGCTGGGCAGATCTCGCTGCCCGGGTAAGGAGATTATCTCTTAAAAGGGCAAGCCTGGCTTAAGGACCGGAACCTGTTGCCTGGGCCTGGCCAAAAGTACATTGGCCGGAAGGCAAGAGGCCGACAGGTTTAACTTGAGCCAAGGGCAAGTGGCGCGGCAGCTGCCTGCAGGCTGACCGCATCCGCTTCCAGGCACTCTGGATGCTCCTGAAGGTCGGTGTCCGTGCTGCTTAATTCAGCGGTTGCCTCGCCGCGATCCAGATATCTGGGTTTAGGTGGCAGCGCAAGCTGGCTGGCTTTAACAGTTGGCGTAATGCGCCTGTTGCCGCTTGTGTCTGTCCAGCGGTCCAGAATCAGGCGCCCAGAGACGGTCACCTGGCTGCCCTTGTCGAGATAACGGCTGGCGAGCTCCGCCAAACGCCCCCAGGTCTCCACCCGGTAAAAGTCAGCCACCTTGGTTTCGGTGCGGCTGTCGAAAGAGTTGGTTGCCACCACCAGGGTGGTCTTGACTTTGCCGCTGTCAAAGAGCACTTGCTCGGGCTTCTTGACCAGATTGCCTACCAGAGAAACATTGACCAGGCTCATAATATCCCCTCCTTAAATCTAGACTGTGGGGAGACGGTCTTAAATTAGCATACCATATATATGTATGTCAACGATCTGTGAGCCGCCAAGTTGATGCTCATGCCGCCAGCTGGGTATGAAGCTATTGCGTATCGAATCCGGTTGAGCATAATTGAGGCAAGAAGGAGACCAGCCTGTGAATGCTGATGCTAACTGGCTTGACCGTTACCGGTTCTGCCAGCCGCTTGGTGTGGGCGGTATGGGGCAGGTTTACCTGGCTGAGGACAGGTACAACTCGTCGTCCAAATGCGTCGTCAAGCAGCTTGCCAACAAGGATAACGACCCTGTCGAACAGGCCGAGGCAATCAGGCTTTTCAAGCGCGAGGCGCAGATTCTCAGGCAGCTTGATCATTCAGGCATTGTGCGTATTTTCGATAGCTACGCCAGCCAGGATGGGAAGTATTACCTGGTCATGGACTATGTGCCGGGCAAAAACCTGGAGGTGATGATTAAGACTGGCGGCCCCTTCAACTCTGATTTAGCCATTCAGCTGACCATGCAGTGCTGCGATGTGCTTGACTACCTGCACAGCCGCGAGCCGCCGGTCATCTATCGTGATCTCAAACCCAGCAATCTGATGTTGACGCCGGAAGGTCGCATTGTTTTTATCGATTTCGGCATCGCCAGACTATTCATGCCCCGCCAAGCGGCTACCCGGGTGGTCACGGCTGGCTATTCTCCTCCGGAGCAGTACTTTGGCAAGCCCGAGACCAGATCCGACATCTATTCGCTCGGGGCAACGCTCTCTCATCTGCTCACCGGACAGCGCCCCAAGCCGCTGGCAAGCTCAACCCCTGCCCTGGTAAATTCGCAGGTCTTGCCCAGCCTCGATAGGCTGGTAAGGCGCATGACTGCCCACAATCCTGATGACAGGCCGCCGACAGCAGCAGCTGTGAAGTATGAGCTGATGATGGTGTATAAGGAGATTTACCCCGACTACAAGCTGCCCGACAAGCCTGCTGCAAGCGCTGCCCGCAGCCCGAGCGCGGCCGGGCAAGGGACAAAGATTAGCTCAACCCCTGACTGGGCTGAGCTATCTGCCGGCAGCATTCCCGCAGGTTCGACGGACAGCCGCACGCCTGCAAGCGGCCATGAGCGCCAGGGTGGCTTGTGGAAGCGTTTCAAGCAGTGGCTGGAGATTCTCATGTCCTGATTATTGTGGCAAAAACGCCAGAAGGTGGAGGCGGTATGATCGGGGGCCAGTGAAAATGCCGCCAGGGAGAGGAAGCGTGAAAGTGCTAGTTATCGATGATGAGGAGGACATTCGTGAGATTGCCTGCTTGAGCCTCTCTGAACTTGGTGGCCACCAGGTCGTGGAAGCTGCCTGTGGCTCAGAGGGGATAACCGCGGCTGCCGCCGAGCGTCCCGATGTGATCCTCATGGACGTAATGATGCCTGATATGGACGGTCCGTCAACGCTTGGCTGCCTGAAGAGCAATCCCGAGACGGCCTCAATTCCGGTTGTTTTTCTTACCGCCAGAGCGGAGGCTTCCGAGGCAGCAAGACTGATGGAGATGGGAGCGGCAGGGGTGCTCATCAAGCCTTTCGATCCGCTGGCGCTGGCCTCTGACCTGGCAAAAGTGCTGGAGGGAAGCTGAGTTGGCCTCCTGGCAGAAGACTATCGAAGGGCTTAAGCTGAGATTTGTCGGCAAAGCGGCTGAGCGAGTGCGCCTGATTGAGGCTGAGATTGCCAGCCTGGAGCAGGACGGGGCCAATATGTCTGCGCTCCGGGAGTTGATGCGCCACTATCACTGGTTTGCCGGTGCCGGCGGAACGTATGGCTTCAGCTCCGCTAGCCGGGTAGGGCTAGAGGCCGAGAAGTACATCTCAGACATAATCAGCGCCTGCCGTTTCGTCAAGCGGCCCGATGTCGAGCAGTTTCGCACATATGCAGGTAGGCTCTCCCAGGCGATGGACAGCCCGCCCGGGCAGGAGGAGATCGACGCTGAAGAGGAGATGGAGGTACAACGAGCCAAGCCGTTTGATGTTCTGATTGTCGATGCGGAGCAGGAGATCCTGCTGTCTTTAGGACGGCAGCTGGAGGAGAACGAGATCTCCTGCCGGACGGCACGGTCAATCGCGGCAGCCATGGCCTCCGTCACCGAGT
>CAYPBX010000104.1:0-7766 GCA_964409075.1 uncultured Candidatus Obscuribacterales bacterium | reverse complement strand
CTACCAGACGGAAGGGTACAACTGGCTCTCCTTCCTCAGGGAGTACGGGCTGGCAGGCATTCTGGCCGACGATATGGGGCTCGGCAAGACGGTACAGGCACTTGTTCTGCTTCTCACTCATTACAAAAACGGCGGCGAAAGGCAACCGTCTCTGGTAGTGGCACCAACCTCTGTCGTCTACAACTGGATGACCGAAGCCAAACGCTTTACTCCGAGCCTCTCGACGGCTCTCTTTCTCGGTCGAGAGCGCACCCAGCTGCTCAGCCGCCTGAAACGTGGCAGCGTCAAAAAGCCCGAAGTAATTTTCACTACTTACGGTATCATTCGCAGAGATTATGACGACTTGAAACACATTCAGTTCGATTATGTAATCCTCGACGAGGCGCAGAACATAAAGAACCCGGACTCTGTCGGAGCCGCGGCCTCCAAGAGCTTGAAGGCCTTGCACCGGCTAGCGCTCACCGGCACCCCGATAGAAAACAGGCTGAGAGAGCTCTGGTCGATCTTCGACTTTCTCATGCCGGAGTTTCTCGGCCAGTACAAAGAGTTTTATGAATCCTTCGAGCGCCCAATTGAGATTGGCACGGAAGGGGCAGGGCAGAAGTTGCGCAAGATAGTGCATCCCTTCATTTTGAGAAGGCTCAAGAGCCAGGTGGAGAAGGAGCTGCCAGATCGTACCGACATCATCAACATGTGTGATCTGGAGGACGAGCAGCGCGCGCTCTACCTGGATGTGCTGGACGAGTGCAGGCAGGAGGTCTTCGGTCAGATTGCCGCCAGAGGGATAGGCGGCTCGCAGATCTCCGTGCTGGCTGCGCTCTTGCGCCTCCGCCAGGTCTGCTGCGATCCTCGCCTTCTCAAGAACCGCCAGGAGGAGAAGCTACCGCCATCCGCCAAGCTGGAGGCCCTCATCGAGATGATCGACGAGGTTGTGGACGAGGGGCACAAACTCCTTGTCTTTAGCCAGTTTGTCGAGATGCTGACACTCATCCGCGCCGAGCTGGACAAAGCTGGATACGTTTATGAATATCTTGACGGGAAGACGCCGGCCAAAGAGAGGCTGGATCGGGTTAACCGTTTCAATGAGACCAAGGAGATTCCCATCTTTCTTATCAGCCTGAAGGCGGGCGGGACGGGATTGAACCTTACAGGCGCAGATTACGTCATTCACTACGATCCCTGGTGGAACCCGGCAGTGGAGAATCAGGCCACCGACCGCGCGCACAGGATCGGCCAGACAAGGCACGTCTTCAATTACAAGCTCATCACCAAGGGAACAGTAGAGGAGAAGATTCTCGCTCTGCAAGAGAAGAAAAAAGAGCTGGCCGAGCTGGTCATCGGTGGCGATGAAGGAATAGCCAAAGACCTGACTCGCGAGGACCTGGAGTTTCTCTTCTCTTTCTAAGTATAGGGACAGCAAGGTCGATAGAAGATCTTGTGCCACAGGAGCTTGACGAAAACAGAGTCATAGGCGAGCTCCTGGTCGAGCGAGGCTTAGTCAGCCAGCAGCCTGGTATAGAATTGGAACCATGATCTGTTCACTCCCCCAGGGCATATCTCTCTACCCGCTTGTCATCAACAGTGACGATCGTGGCTCTTTTACCGAGGTTTATCGCGACTCCTGGCAGGTGGGGCCGCGTCCTCTGCAGTGGAATTTCGTCTGTTCGGCGCAAAATGTGCTGCGCGGAGTGCACGTGCACCTGAAGCACTCAGATTACCTCATCTTGGTAGCTGGTAAAGCCAGCATCGGTTTATATGATCTTCGCTTCGACTCAGCCACAAGAGATACCTCCGCTCTCGTGGAGATGTCTGCTGACAACCTTACCGCTTTGACCATCCCCCCAGGCGTCGCTCATGGATTTTACTTTCACACGCAAAGCGCGCACATTTATTCGGTGTCTGAATACTGGGACCCGGCCGATGAGCTCGGCTGCCTCTGGAACGATCCCGACCTCGGCATTCAATGGCCGGTGTCTGAGGTACGGCTTTCCAGGCGGGATGCCGCTTTACCATCCCTCAAGGAGCTTTTGCGGAGGCTCGAGCACTCGCAAGAGCCCTGTTCAGTACAGCAAAGAGAGGGACTCGGTTCAGCCAGCGATTGAGGCGCCAGGTTCGGGAGCCTTTCATTGAACCAAGCTGCGCCTCAAGAGCGTGTGCTGAAGATCTCCACGCCTCCGCGACCTCCTTTTGCTCCTCGGCAGAACGTCGCCACGCTTGCGCCACTGACTCTTGTTCGGCGAGTTTAGCTGGAAAGTACCTGCGCTGTTCGCAGATGAGCCTGTCTAGCGCTTCAAAGATCAGCCGTTGACGATGCGTGTGATTGCAAAGCATATCCCTCCAGGCGGCCAGCTCAGCAGCCCTGGCTTCGTTTGTCCAGCCTTGCCGGCTCAAGCTGCAAAATTTTAAGACCGTGGGGCGTATCTCTGATCTGAACCGGCAGCCTGGATGCTGGACTAATTTCCGCCAGAAGTAAAGATCGCTTGGTACACCGGGTGGGCTGGCAGTCCAGCCTTCTCTCAGCTGCCGATAGAGATCCAGCGTATGTCCGCCCGTAGATAAAGGCGGTCCGCTCCGACAGGAGAGCATGCGCTCCCAGTCAGCGGAGGTGTCGGTGTCATTCCACCAAATTTTTGTCGAGCCGTCCGGATAACATGCTATTGACATTGAAAGTGCAAAATCAGAATCAGCAAGCAGATAAAACATCTGCTCCAGGTGATCTGGAAACCACAGGTCATCGTCGGACAGGTAGCAGACAATATTGCCCGAGGCCTCTTTAAGTGCCGTATGCCGGTGAATCTCGCCACGCAGCGAGGCTTTTGGCTTGTCGAAGAACCTTACTCTCTTATCCAACTTTACCAGGTAGGTGGCCGCCTCACGCGTCTCCTCAGTGACACCATCTCCGACTATGAAGACCTCTACATTCTCGACAGTCTGCTGCAGCGCGCTGGCTACCGACATCAAAAGCGTGGCGCCATGATTGTGAGTAGGAACCAGTATAGTAGCGGCAATCGGCACGGCAGTTAGCTCAACACTTAAGGCCAGCCAGACGACGTAGCTCGGCAATTCGATCAACAACGATGGATCCTTCTTGAGCGCTGCTGCGGGGCGGCGGGCCACCTTTGAGGTGCTCGACAAAGGCGCGCAGCTCCCGCCAGAGCGGCATCTCGCTCGGCAGCGGCCGAAGCTCTTCTTGGGGAGTCTTTGCTTGACTGCTCCCGCGCAAGATCCTAATCTGGTTGCTGTAAGCATCATCAAGCACCGCTACTCCATCTCGACAATGCAGACGTATTTCGCGATGCCAGTTTTGGTAACGCTCCGATACTTCAAAGACAAACCACGGACGCTCTCCAAGAATGCCGATTAGTCCGGAGGCCCTTTGCCCGTCGTGCTCAGCAGCGGCAGCTTTCGGCTGCGGAATCTCACCAAGTATCTCAAGAGCAATTGCCAGATCGTGTGGGGCCAGAATCCAGACAACATCCACATCCGAGTGAGGGTTGCCCCAAGCTACGCGGAATGTACGCAGCCCCAGTACCGGACCCAGCTCTTGGCAGCGAGCAATTTGAGCAAGTGCCTCCACCCCGGGGTGGTAGCGCCATTTATCCATTACAAAAAGGCGATTGGAGGCGGCTCGCGCAAGAGCTGCGCAGCTTTGCCAATCTGTAGTCAGGGGCTTCTCCACAAAGACTGGAACTTCTCGCTTAAGCACCTCTTCCACAACCTGGGCATGTGTCGAGGTAGGCGTTGCAACCACCAGTCCGAAAACTTCAGGTAGATCGCAGATACGTTTGACCACAGCACCAGCGCCCATCTGAAGAGCAACTTGACGGGTGCTTTCAGAGCGGGCTACTACCGCCACCTCACATCCAAGACTGAGCAGATCGCGCAGGATATTGCGACCCCAGCGCCCGCAGCCCACCAAACCGACAGGTATCTCAATTTGCACCGAGCTCTCCATACGCAGTTAGAAAGACCATGAAGCCTTGGGAAATTGTACTGATCGTAACCTGAACCCGGCTCACTGAAGGCGCTGATCGGTGCGGTGTTTCACCGAAATATTCAACCAGATGCACGCAGCCGAGACTCCAGGCCGTCAACACACGGAGCCACCGATGACAGGGGAGCCGCAGGCGTTAAGAATTGAACTTATGTGCGAGACCTTGAACATCTTGTATACAGGCGGAGGAACATTGACAAAACGGACAGGCTTCCGCCGCGAGGTCGCTCTTAAGAGAAGCTCCTCCAGCCACTCCAGGCCTTCAACCGACACTAAGGTAACAGCCGAGAAATCTAGCTGCAGCTCCTGATCGCCTGAAGAAACCAGTCGATCTACAGCATCGACTGCCTCTTCAATCCTCCCTGCCAGAGCATAGCCACTTGCGTCGGTCATTTTCCAAATCTCCTTGATGATTCTCCTCAATCTCAATATGTGCATTTCTCCTGACACCATCATGGCCGCTTGCGGCGGCCATACGATTGCTGGAGAAGATTCTCAACTTCTGATATGAGAATCATCCTCGGGTTGGTGCGCACGCTCATGTCCTCCATGGCAGCCCTGATCAAGCCAGGCATGACTCGATCAAGCTGTCCCCGGGCAATACCGAGCTCCTCAATTGAGAGCGGCTGCTCGACGGATTGCATAAGATCGTAAACAGCGCGTCGAAGCAGCCTGATCTGATCGGAAGTCGATGTTGCGGGGGTATCACCTGCAACAACCTCCTTCTCGACAAGCCCGAGAAATCTTGCTGCGCGCGCATACTTGCTGTCAGCGACAAACTGCGTGTAAACAGAATGCGAAGGAAACTTGGCCGGAATCTCACCGTTATAGCCGATCGTTGACAGCAAGAAAACCCCATTGGCCCGCCCGTGCGGAATATCAAAGTGGGCGCCTAAACTATGCGCCAGGGCATGATTGACACCCACCGATGCATTCCCTATAGCCATCCCTGCCAGGCAGGCAGCATTGTGCAGCTTGTGCCGCGTCAAAATGTTATCTCCGTTCCTGGCTGCTTCCGGCAACGCCTCGAAGATGAGGCGCATCGCCTCCAGCGCCAGCCCGTCTGTATAGTCTGTAGAGAGAATCGATACCAGCGCCTCAAGCGCATGCGTGAGAGCATCAATAGCGGTGTCAATCGTGACAGCACGAGGCAGGCTTGTCGTAAGATTGGCATCCAGGATAGCCACGTTCGGAATGAGCGTATCATCAATCAGCGATATCTTTCGTCCGCTAGCGCTATCCTTGAACACTGCAAAAGGCGTGACCTCGGATCCGGTGCCAGAAGTGGTCGGAATAGCCACCAGTTGCGTGCGAATGTCGCGCGGAAACTCCGCCATGCGATGACGATAATCCAGAAAATTACCGGAGATGTCCTCGACTTTGAGCTGCGGGGAATCGTAAAATATGCGCATTATCTTGGCGGCATCGAGCACCGACCCGCCACCGATGGCAACAATCGTGTCGGGCTGCAACCTGCGCATAATAGCCAGGCCTTCTTCAATCGCCTGCCAGTCCGGCTCGACTCCAAGCGCGCTGAATACCTCGACGCGGCAGTCGGCAGGCAGACGATCCAGAACCTGCGCGAGATGCCCACGCGTAGAGGCTGAGCCGTATGAGACCACGAAGGCGGATTTTGTCCTGATATTACGTAAGTGCTCTATGCTGCCCGGATTGATATAAATGTGCTTGGTGGTCTGGAAGGTGATTGTAAAATTCTTGCGCTTGGGCACGCGCTTGTAGTTGAGGAGGTTCTTGATCCCTACGTTGTCGGTAGTGATATTGCCACCGCCGGTGCCGCAGCCAAAGCTTAGCGTGGTATTGAGATGGTTGTACACACCCCCGAGCCCGCCGATGGAGGTCGGGCTGTTTACTATCACGCGCCCTGCATTTATTGCCGTAGCATATTGCTCTATCACGCTGTCGTCATTTGCGAAGATCCCAGCTGTATGCCCTGTGCCGCCGGCGTAATTTATATCGAGCGCGCGGTTTATCCCCTTCTCGACACTGTCTACCACCACAAAGCCTAGCACCGGCATGAGCTTCTCGACAGCCAGGCGATGAGAGCGCAGCTCCCCTTCAAGCGGGCAGAGCAGTATCTTCACTCCTGGTGGGGCGCTGATGCCCGCTTCAAGAGCGATAGCGGCAGCCGGCTGCCCTACCCACTTGTAGTTCATCCCGCCTGTGCGCGCATCGATTACTACATCGGCGACCCTCTCGACCTCATCGGCATTTAAGACATAACAGCCCAGCCTGGTAAACTCGCGAAGCAAGGGCTCTGCTATTTCGGCATCGATTACCAGAGTCTGCTCGGATGGGCATTCGGTGCCATTGTCGAATGTTTTCGAGATGATAATCTCCATGGCCGCCGACGGTATCGCCGCAGAGCGGTGCACATAAACAGGAGTGTTGCCTGCTCCCACACCCAGAGCCGGCTTGCCTGAGCTGTAGGCCGCCTTGACCATCTGCGTGCCGCCGGTGGCAAAAATAAGGTCGATCTCCGGATGCGCCATGAGTATCTCGGTAACACGCCTCAATCTGGGCGATTTCTCCACCCAGGTGATGAAATCCCGGGGAGCACCTGCTTTGCGCGCTGCCTCGTACATGGCTCTGGCAGCAGCGTTAGAGCAGTCGGCCGCCATCAGGTGCGGGCTGAAAATAATGCTGTTGCGGGTTTTAGCGGCAGCAATGCTCTTGAAGATGACCGTGGAGGTCGGATTTGTAACCGGGGAGAGGGCCAGTATGACACCGACCGGCTCGGCTATCTCCACCATGTTCTCCTCGGGAAACTCACGGATGATTCCAACAGTCTTCTGATTGCGAATCTGGTGATACTGAAACTCCGAGGCGACAAGATTTTTCAGGACCTTGTCCTCGACAACACCCATTCGCGTCTCCTGGCAGGCAAGCGCCGCCAGATCGTAAGCAGATTCGATGGCTGCCAGCGTCATGGCCCTGACGATGGCATCAACCTCATCCTGGTTGGATTGAGTAAATACTGCCGCTGCCAGGCGTGCCTTGCGCGCCAGTGACTCGGCCTCATCCTCCAACAGACGCGAGGATTTCTCAATCGCGCTGACCATAACCTTTAACCAGAGTCTCTCCTGCGAAACCGATCCTGCGGCATAACTGCCAACCTAAGCCTTGTCTGGGCAAAATGATCAATCGCCCTCAGCCACCGCCGAACCTGTTATCAAGGGAAGTGTATGTTAGATGCAACCCTCTAACCATCCCTTTTCATCATCTTGTGAGAAATCTTTAAGTGCTCCCCAGGCTGTCCGGGAATGAGCTGGGTCGGCAATCAGGCATCGACTGCGACCAGCTCGCTGATTTCGCCTGATGATTAAGGTGTAGCGTCCCGCAACACCATGTTCAGGGAGCGGAGAGCGGGCTCGTGGACCCGAGCCCGCGGCCAAGTCTGTCAGAGCGGAGGCGGCGACGGGCAGCGGCAGGGGCGGCTGGTTTTGTAGCATGAAAGCGCATCCTAAGCCTGCCCGGGAGTAGTGGCTCAGTTGCAAGCGAAAGCCAGTCGAATCTTACCTAACCCTGCCGTGTTGTTTCACAACACAATAGCTCTGCTTCAAGAGCCTGTTCTTATCTTTCAGTTTGGCAAGGTAGGCTCCACATCCATCCGGGACTCCATTAAGCCGTACTGCGCTACCTACCACTATCACCTGGCCCATTGGTTCGTAAAACGGTCTGCGACTATCGCCATCCGACGGCTCTTTGGAGTCAACTGCCATACAGCCTTTCCTCCATTTAAATTCGTAATCAC
>CAYPBX010000103.1:0-7782 GCA_964409075.1 uncultured Candidatus Obscuribacterales bacterium | reverse complement strand
GTGCCTTCACGCCTGCTCTCCCAGCCGTCAGCCAGAGAGGTTGCAACTGTCTTCACCTCCATGTTTTTGCACGGCGGAGTTGTGCATCTGCTCGGGAACGTGTGGTTTCTCATGCTCTTCGGCGACAACGTAGAGGATCTGCTAGGGCACGCAAAGTATCTGTTCTTCTACTTTCTGTGCGGCCTGGGGGCGCAGCTGGTAGAGGTTTTATGCTTTCCAGGCTCCACCGTGCCAAGAATTGGGGCTTCCGGCTGTATTGCCGGAGTAATGGCAGCTTACCTGGTATTTTATCCCGGGGCTCGAATCTCTATTATCAATCCTCTGCTCAACTGGGGACTGTTGATTGCATCGCAGGAAGTGTCAAGAAATAGATTACTGGTCCGAATACCGGCTTACTGGTACCTGGGGTTCTGGATTATCCTACAAGGGCTTTCAGGCACTCTAGCCTGGGATTCTTACGCCGCCGATGCCACTGCAGGCGGTGTTGCCTGGTGGGCGCATATCGGCGGCTTTATTACTGGCATGATTGTATTCCTCCTGCCACCAGCACCTGAAATAGTTGAGGAACCGATTCCAGCGGATCCACTAGAACGGCTGGATATTCCTGAAAGCTGGAACGTCAAGCCCCAGCATCTTGCTTGCCTAGGCGAGCAACCGAAAGCTTACGAGTGCCCGGGCTGGTTCTGGAGCATAATGGCTGCCGTTCTAATCCTCTATGCTGCTCTGTTTGCTTACCAGTCCTGGCTTCTTAAGAGCAGCTCTCCCGAGCGACCCTTGAGCCCGGCTTTCCACCTGCCACACGGTCTTATCTGAACCGAGACATGTTGAGACCGCTGTTGACATTTTGCGTACCGAACCTCAATAAGATGCCGTACCTGCGCACGTGCATAGAGAGCATACAGGCGCAGACTCTGGAGCGGTGGCAGTGCGTAGTAGTTGATGGCGGATCTACCGATGGCTCCTGGGAATACCTGAAGCAGTTAGCTTCGGATCATCGCTTTCAGATAGTGGCAAGTGACAGTCGAGACATGTATTCTGACTGGAGCAAGGGGCTATCTTATGTCGACACTGAATACTTCTATATTTTGACAAGCGACGATCAGTGCTCACCTGAGCTTGCCAAAACCTCTCTTGATATGTTGACGCCCTTTCCAGAGATCAGTGTTTGCCATTTCCAGACAAACTTTATCGATGTGGCTGGTGAGGTCATTGAGACCTACGAGCACTACATCAAGAAGCATCAAGCACTGTACGCACAAGTCATGGGCCATGCGCATGTCCGATCCGGGCTTTGCGAAAGCGTATTGCATGCAGTTTATCCGAGTCCTTATTTGGGCATTCACTCCCTGCTGTTCCGGAGCAACTTGCTGTCACAATTGAAGGGCTTTTCCAGCCAGTTTGGAGTTCCGGGCGATATTGACTGGACAATGCGCATGGGATTGCATTCTGATCTTCTGTATATTCCCATTACTTTGGCATCGATGCGGTCGTGGAGGGGGCAGGCGCTTCTATTGGCCGACCGCTGGCAGACGTTTCGTTTTGTAGACCAGCTTTTGGAGAGGAATTTCGCAGCTATAAGTCGAGGCACATCCCTCTTTATTGATTTTGACGAGATCAAGCACTTTCGCAAAGCCTTCGCGGAGCGGGTCTTCGCCTACGAGCTTTATCGATACCTGCTTCGCGGTGATATCAAATCAGCTCTCCACTCGCTGAACAGAACAGCCAGAGAGCGTGATCGAGGGTATCTTTTTCGAGCGCTTCTCTCCAGAATTCAACAGGGAAATTTGAGCAGCTTCCGCATCGCCTTTGCCAGGCATTTGATTGACAAGTACAGCTTGCTCTGGCCTCCTGTTCAGGTTACCGCAGAGGCCCTTAAACATCGATGACCGATCGCCGTTCCAGTTGCATTGATACTACTGTCGTGGCCCTGCCGCCCAAACGCTTATCCTTGAAATGATGGATGCATCGCTTTCCAATCAGGTCAGGCTCTAGGGGCAGGGCAGATGGACTCTAGCCTGCAGACAGAATCTTTTCGATGCCGGTGACAATGACCTTTTCTCCGCCGAAACCGATTGAATAGGTGATGACCTCTCCGTCCGAGTTGAGAAAAATGACCGTAGGTATGGGGCTGACGCCGTATTGGTCCACAACCTCGTTATTGTCCGGATCGTCAACGTTTATCCTCACGAACTGCACCCGGTCGCCGTATCTGCCCTTGACCTTCTCGATGAGCGGCTCCAACTCTCTGCAGGGCTGACACCAGCTGGCATAGAAATCAATTACGCAAGGCCTGGTTCCATCTCCAACCGCAGCGCCTCGACCCCTGAAGAAGAAACCAAAGATCCTGGAGAGGATACGCGTTTGCGGACCGGTGCGGGGGCAGACAACCTCTGCCGGCATGGTCATGAGCAGACTGTTGGCTTCCTGAGCGTTCACAGAGCCACGACCGACACGAATTGCCGTTCGCAGGTGGACTTTCGCATCCTCGTAATCGCGGAGCTTCAAGTAGGCTTTGCCCAAACACATCTGCGCTTCACAGCTTGCCGGCTCGCCTCCAACCGCCTCCTTCAGGTGCACAATCGCTTCCTGAAAGCGCCCTCGCCCAAGCTCCTTCTTGCCCATCTCCAGAGAGGCGCTGGCGCCAACAGCACCCTTGCCCGGGCCAGCCAGGAGGCCGGCAATCAACAACAGGCAAGACAAAAGTAGAAGCGCAACCAAAATCGATCGTCCTTGATCCCTGCGTCTCATGCGTTGCCTCCCTTGTGCTCGTCCCTGGCCTAGCGCCTGGAATTCTAACGTTTGAGGTCCTCGTTCTCCCCGGACTGGGAAGTCGCCTTTTCGGTTCTGCCAGCCCAGCGGTGTGCATCGATCCACCGACAGACAAGCTCAATGTCCTCATCCCTAAACTGACCCTCCTCGAAAATTAGGTGCTCGGCGCTGGGGATTAAGACCAGCTCCTTATCGGCTGTCGCCAGCGCCTCATAAAGCTCCACCGTGCCCTCTAGCTTCACCAGCCTGTCCCGACACCCCTGGACGATAAGCACTGCAGTACTGTTGATCTGCCTGGCAGCATCGTGATTTTTGTTCATGAAGGCCTGGAACTGGAGCAGCTCCTTGGCTGAGAGATTAAGTTTATTTAAAGGATCGGAGCCCAGCTGATGCCTGAGACCCTTGTCGGCAGTAGCTTGCTTGATGACGCCGCTACCGACATCAAATGGAGCATCGGGGTCTTTAAGAAGATGCAGAGCCACCTTCAAAGCAGTGCGCTTCTGCTTGAAGCGCTCCCCGCCGGGCACAGAGGAGATCAGTCCGTCAATAAGCTCCGGAAAATATGCTGTTGCTCTCAGCCCCAGGGCACCACCCATGGATTCACCCAGGAGGAAGACCGGCAGTCCGGGATGCGCCCTGCGAATAACCTTGAGCGTAGACTCGAGATCCGCCAGACAGGCATCAAAATTGACCTTCTGCCGTCCCTGCGCTTGCATCCAGGAGCCAAAGCCTCGAACGTCGATAGCGTAAACGGCAAAGCCCAGATCGCGCATGCGCCTGCCAAACTCTTCATAGCTGCCGTTATACAGCCCCAGGCCATGCACACAAAGGATTACCGCTCTGGACGCCTTTTCAGGATCTAGCCAGGCCAAACAAGGAGCGTTGCCGCGCAGAGACTTCCTGGCTTCGTGGCGTCTCCTCTCCCACTCACTGCGGAGCTGGCTCTGCCGGGAATGCCGCTCCCTGTCAACAGACCATTCGGCAGCAGTCGCCTTCTTGAGAACACGGCTTGGGCAAGCTCCTTGATCATCTTGCCTTTGTGAATCTGTCGGCCTGGTCGCCTCTGCTGGCTGACCTGCGGGCAGAACCTGCCCAGGGCTTGCGGCACCAGGATTGTTTACATCTGCAGTCTCCCTTGCCCCAACCGCCCCTGCTTCCCCGGCAATCTCTACATGCCGACCTACAAAGGCCTCTCCGGCAGCGAAGTCCTGCCGTGAAGCGCCGGCGGCGCTTGCAGGCATACTAGCAAGCAGGCAGCCTAAAGCAACCGCCAGAAAAACCTTTGGTTGATTACAAAAGCGGGAAGCCCAAACTTTGAGAAAAGTCATAGCAACGCCCTGGCAGCCTACTGACCGGCGGTACACTTACATTCTCGCAGATCTGCCCCCTGGTTCCGTTGAGCGGAATTTGGCAGACGCTTGGACCTTCGCCAAACTACTACAAATCTTTCTTGCCACCTCGTTTTTTGACAGACCTCTTCGCGACCGAGTCATATTGGCAGGAATAAAACTATCGTTCTCTAACACGCAGCCACTTTGCTTTTCACTGGCCAGAGCAAAAACGCCTTTTAGCTTGCTTAGCACTTGCGAGCCAGACAACGGTTTGGCATCAGCGTCATACATAGTACCCTGCAATAAGGGGCGGTCAATGTAGCCAGCGCCGGTGGTGCCAGATTAAATTCGGTTGGCCTTGTGAACCTTTTTCTGATTCCACACGTTATTAGCAATACGGACGGTTTTCTCTATACTAGCGAAGGAGAAAAAGCATGTGGACATCCAGTCTCATAAAACGGCACATTTTTCAGCTTTCCCTAGGGAGGATTTTCACCACCAGAGAAGTGCTTCTTTATGGACCGAGAAGCGCGGTTGATCAATGTCTGTCCTGTCTGGTCAAGAAAGGGATCATCATCCGCCTCGCCCGAGGAGTGTTTGTCAAGGAAGGTTCCAGAGTCGATCAGATCGCTGTCGAGGATGTAGCAAAGGCAAAAGCAGAAGCCTTCGGAAAGCAGATCGCAACCTGGGGAGGCGAGCTGGCCTCCCGTTTAGGACTGGCTCCTGAAAGTCAGAGTCACAGCAAGCGCACGTTTTGTGTAAGCGGCAGCTCCAGCTCGTTCAAATTCAGAGAGATTACTGTTGTACTTCGCAAGACATGTGCAAGAAAGATGAGCTTAAACGGTAGTGCACCAGGTCAGTTTCTCCATGCACTCTGGCATATCGGTCTCGATCAGATAAGAGCGCTGACATCCAGGCAAGTAAGCAACATCAGACTCAACCACCTGGCAAGGGAGGAGATTCGCCTTTCAGTCGGCTCCCTGCCGGCCTGGCTGGCTGCTCTGTTCTTGCGCTGGCGCTTGCCGGGATGTGCAATTCATTGTCCAACCCAACAGCTCATTGGCAGCGACACCGGCAACCCTGGATAATTGGCAGGTTGCTTCAATGATCAGCGCCTATCGGCGCCGATTGCCGGATTGAGCACCGCCCAGATAGTAGGCAGCAGTGCGTCGAATAGTGTCCTGAAAGGTGGTTTGCTTCAGTCCCAGCTCTCGTCTAGCCTTGTCAAAACTGAAAAAGATATTGCGCTGGCTCAACCATGCCACCTGCCGTGTGAGAGGCGGGCGTCTGCCCACCAGGGGAAAGAGCGCTTCGCATACTGCACCAAGGCTCTCCAAAAGGCAACCCGGGATCTCAAAACGCGGTGGTGGCAAGCCGGTTATCTCAGAGACAACGCATGCTGCCTGCCGGTATGTGAGGTTACAAGAACCGATGACGTAGCGCTCGCCTATACGGCCCATAGTCATTGCATTAAGATGCGCCTCTATGACATCCTTGATATCGCAGAAGGTAACACCGCCCTTCGGACAGCCAACAAGCCAACCTCTGGAGATAGCCGCAAAAATAGTCCTGTGGTGCGGATGCGTGTCGCCCTCACCAAATATGATGCCGGGATTTAGGATCACAACGGGTAGACCCTGCTTGGCAAAGGACAGAACCTCCTGTTCGCCAGCATGTTTTGAGTCGCAATAGTTCAGTCCGAGCCCGGAGAGGTTGTATATCATCTCCTCGGTACCGATTACACCCGGCTCGGGGATCCCCATGCCAGCAATTGAGCCTGTGTGGATGACCCGAGATACAGAGGCATCCAGCGCCGCCTGCATAACATTCCGGGTGCCGTTGACATTGACCGACCACTGCCTGTCAAGATCGGCAGCCGTGTAAGAGATGAAGCCGGCAAGATGATAGACGACATCCATGCCAGCTACTGCCGAGCGCAGCGACTCCAGGTCAGTAATATCGCCCAGGCGGTGCTCCAGATGCTCCCCAGCATACGGTCTCAAAGCCAGAGGAAGATCAGGCGATCTACCAAGCGTACAAACCCGGTGCCCTTTCTCCAGGAGGCGGGGAACCAGGTTGGTGCCGATGAACCCGCTAGCGCCTGTGATCAGTACTTTTCTGACAACACTCACCTGAGATCCTGCTTGTACTGCCTGTATAGTTCGGCGGTGCCTGCCGGTAGGACTCAACTGCCTCAGCAAGCAGCGTCGGGGCTGAGGAGAGAACCTCTTGGAGCGCGTTTTCAGTGCAGATATTGTCAATCCGACTCAACACCACCTGGTCTCTGCTTACCAAGGGCCGGTCCTGCGCTGCCTCGCAGACTCCTGCTGCCAGATCAGCAAGAAACGGAGGGATGGCAATGAGCGGCTTGCGGGCAGACGTGCATTCCATGAGGAGCCTCACAAGCTCATGCATTGTCACTACCTCCGGGCCCCCAATCTCAAGCGTCCTGCCGTTCCATTGATCGCTCACCAAAACAGCGACAAGGGCCTCAACCAGGTCGCCGATAAACACCGGCTGAACCTTGTTCTTTCCGCCCGCGATTACAGGCACCGCCGGGTGCCGGGCTATAAGCTGCCGGTAACGGCCTACAAGCTTGCTGTCTCTTGTCCCAGCATATCTGCCTACGATAAGCGACGGCCTCAGAATCACGTGAGCAAGTCCGCTATTCCTGATCACCTCCTCAGCCTGCCACTTGCTGCGCTGATACCGGCTGGGCGAATCCCTGTTTGCTCCCAGCGCCGTGACCATGACGATCTTGCCCAGTCCGAACCGCTCGGCCAGCTCAACAATCCGCGCAGTCGCCCCTGCATGCAAGGTTTCAAACGACTCCCCTGCCCTGGGAGCGATACTACCTACCAGGTGCACTACGCTTGCAGCACTGGCAAATGCAGGGGCAAGAACCTTCTCCTCCTCATTGAGATCAGCCACGACAACCGTGCCCTTCGACTGCTTCAAGAAATCCAGATCGCCGGTGCGGGCCTTCCTGTGCACCAGACAACGGATCTGGCAGCCCATCTCGGCCAGCCGGCTGACCAGATGGGTACCCACGTAGCCAGTGGCTCCGTCCACAACAATCCCTTGAGATCGGTAGTTCATAGATCACTGCTCCTTCCAGGCAATTCTGTACTGCGGCCGGCAAGTCGTCTCCAGACAGCCTTCATCAAGGTGAGTTCCCCCACCTCGTTTCCCTGGGCCTTGTGCCCGAGATACTGCAAAAAATAGCCTGCCACCAGGAGCGCAATGCCTGGGCCTGGTTGCCGGCAAATGAGCTGATACAGCCCGAAAAAGGCCATCGGCACGCCCACCAGGTGGGCGACAGCATTGGCCGGATGCCTATGGCGATAGCAATAGTCAACAAGAAAGAGCCGGGCTTTGGAAAGCACCATATTCATGATCCTCGCACCTCTGCTTCCATCCGGCTAAGTCCCGCAGTGCATAATTTTAGACGGAACGATTCGAGAGTAAGAGCCATCCCCTCGGCAAAAGGCACTCTCTCCAGGTAACGCAGCTCCTCCTCGGCCCTGGAAATATCAAAGCCCTGATTGACTCCTGCCAGTCTGAAAGCAGCCCGCGAGAAGCGCGCCATCTTTCTCTGTTGCCTCTCAGGCAGGAGAGGAGCAACCGATGACACTACCTCGCAAACAGCCCTTGCCAGTGGCCCGGGTATACTGCGAGTAAC
>CAYPBX010000102.1:0-7795 GCA_964409075.1 uncultured Candidatus Obscuribacterales bacterium | reverse complement strand
CCTTTAAGGCAGCGCTAGATCGCGACGCTAACTACACCCACGCACACAATAACCTCGGCAGCGTCTACTATCACGAAGGCGATTTCGAAGGCGCCATGGCCAGCTACAGGAAGGCGCTCCGATTGGCTGGCGGCAGGGATGCAGGCATACATGTAAATCTTGCCAACGCGTTAAGAGATGCGGGCCGCCAGCGTGACGCGCTTGCTCATTACAGAGCCGCAATCGAGATCGAGCCCGATGCAGCGCATGCCTACAACGGTCTCGGTGAGAGCCTCTACCAGGCAAAGCGCTTGGCCGAAGCGCTCAGGCAGTTCAAAAAAGCAGCCAACCTGAAACCTGACTATGCGCAAGCTCACTACAATCTGGGCAGGGTCTTTGTCGCCACCGGCAGAACTAACGAGGCTCTCAAGGCGCTCCAGGAATCCCTCCGGTACGAGACTATTCCGCGCTATGCCGAGGATACACGCCGCCTCATACGTGATCTTGACCAGCGCAAGAACACGGACCGGAACCTCTCTTCAGGAAAGCGGCTCATAAGAGCAAAGCGTTGGGATGAGGCTGAGACCGCCTTCCGCCAGGCAGTGGGCAAAGGCGTCACGGGTAGCCCGATCGCCTGGAACAACCTCGGCTTCACACTCGCCCGGCAGGAGCGTTACCGCGACGCCCTCGAGCCTTTGAGAAGATCCATCCAGCTGTCCGGAGGCGCATTAGCTCCGGCCCACTTTAATCTCGGGCAGACACTGCGCAAGCTCGGGGATTATAATGGTGCAGCAGCCGCTCTCCGCCAGGCGATTGCTGCCAAAGAGGGAAAATACCCGGAGGCGCACGCGGCACTGGGGATAGTGCTCAAGAATCAAGGCGACCTGGCTGGTGCCCTGCGCCACTACAAGCTGGCTATTCTCCAGTCCGGCGACACACTGCCGGTAGTGCACTACAACATAGCGGTGCTCCTCGAGCGTATGGACGCATCCAGGGAAGCCGGCAACCATTACAGGCTCTACCTTGCCGAAAAGCCCGACGGCATCAACGCCGACAAGGCCAGAAAGAGGCTAAAGTTGCTGGGAGCCGACTCTAATTGTTTGTAATCGCTTTGTAATCGCTCCGTCGCTGCGTTCCGCAGCGCTCCGCTGCCGCCACGCTCGGCTTTGGGTTCCTGGGCCGGAACCCTGCGCCTCGCTGCCTGGGCGTGGCATGTCCATAAAGGTGCAATACAAGCGCAAGCCGGAATATGCGTTCAATCTGCTGATGTGTCAAGCCGTTCGGGGGTGAAGGCATAAGGCATGATTTCACGCAGGGTGACAACCTGCGCACAACCGGCGGTCTGCCCAATCACAATCTCAATGTCCATATCGAACTCGACCAGCATCTGCCGGCACTGTCCGCAGGGCCAGCGCCGAGGCCAGAGCGCTATGGCAAGGAGCTTGCGCTCTCCCTGGCAGATGGCGGCGGCGACGGCTGCTGCTTCAGCGCAGACTGTCGCTGGAAAGGAGACGCTCTCAACCAGACAACCGCAGAAAATCTGACCCGAGTTGGTGAGCAGAGCAGCTCCTTTTGCTTGGCCGGAATACGGACAGTGGGATTGCCTGGCAGCTGCTTGAGCCTCATTGAGAAGCCTGGTGTAGGTTGCCGAACCGATCGTGCTCCCCATCAAAAACTCCAGCGGCAAGAGCAAGGGTATTTTAGCCGACTCCGCGGAGATCCTTACTAAATGCGCCAGCCCATGTTAGATAAAATCAGACACAAGCTTGAGGACTGTGTCCAGCAGCTGAGCTGCGCTTCTTTTGTCTATCTCCAACCAGTTGATTGCTGGATTAGCGCGAAACCAGATGAGCTGGCGTCTGGAAAGCTGCCAGTTGTGTCTTACACTCTCTTCTTCGGCGGCTTGCGCGCTTATCTTGCCCTGGAGATAGGCGGAGAGCTGCCTGTAGTTGACCGTGTTGGTAATTGCTCTTGTGAAACCGAAACGCTCGCTTAAAAATTGGACCTCTGCGAGCATGCCCTGCCTCATCTGCTCCTGGAACCTCGCCTGGATGCTCTTTCTCAAAGCTGCCTTATCTGCAACCGTGAGGCCTATCCAGAGGGTGCGCCAGGGCGGCACAGCTTTAGTAGCAACCTGCGAGAAGGGTCTGCCGGTGACCTGGCATACTTCAAGCGCTCTTACCAGGCGAAAGCGGTCGTTGACTCCAATTTTTCCGGCAGAAACCGGATCCAGCTGGCGCAGCCGCTCCACAAGCGCCTGGTTGCCCTTAAGGTCGGCCAGTAGGGATAGCTCGCCTCTCAGCTCCGGCTGTGGGGGCACCGCCGGAATGATTATCCCCTCTAGCAACGCCCGCGCATAAAGGCCTGTCCCGCCGCAGACAACAGGGAGCTTGCCGGCTGAAAGAATCGCCTCCAGAGCTGTCTTGCCCTGGGCAGCATACATGGCGGCCGTAAAGGACTGGTCTGGATTGACAAGATCGAGCATGTGATGAGGCACCGATGCCCTCTCGGCAGCCGAAGGCTTGGCCGTGCCTATGTCCATGTAGCGGTAGACCGTCCTGGAATCGCATGCCACCACCTCCACGCCCAGCCGACGCGCAAGGGCCAGGCTCAGCTTAGTCTTGCCGGTTGAGGTCGGACCCACGATTGCAACTGCAAGTGGCCTCTGGTCCCCAGCGCAAGATCGCATAGACTTATCTTTCCACCATCAGCCTGGCACAGGCAATCAGTACTTTCCAGGACCAGATGAGCTCCACCATTGCTGCCAGCGGTGGCACCACGGCGACAAGGATGAGCATCTGCCAGCCGCTTAGATGGAAGGATTCCTGAACAGCAATCCACAGGAGCGCTGTCACCCAGACAAACGGGATCAAGATGACTACTGCTGCTGGGCTACCGAAGGCCTGATGATAGGCAGCGAGGGGACAGACAAAGAGCCATGGTAAAAAGGCCCAGCCTGTTGTTGCTAGACAAGCCTTCACTCTGGAAGCCGGGGCCTGCAGACAAAGGGCTATCAGAGACAGGAAGCCGGTCAGGAGAAGCCAGCCCGTTAGCCCACCTGCCACTGCCAGGACTGTCGACGCAACGGCGGACCAGGGGCCGGCTGCAGACTTTAAGCCCCAGGCAAAGGACACCAATACAACGCAGATGCACGCGCCGGGCAGCCCTGAAAGACCCCGGTCCGGCTCGGCTGCCAGCCTGGACATAGTCTGGCGGGGCTCCAGCAGCACCCCGGCAAAGGTGTCAATCCAACCGTACCTGTCTGATGAGCCTTGCTGAGCCTCATCTAGATTGGCAACATTGTCACTTGATCCTGTCATAGGTGACGGTGCGTGGTGTCCATCCTGGCTCTCACTGGTAAATCCAGAGTGGTTGTTTGAGAAACCGTGCGTTAAGTGAAGGGGGCAGGAGCGTGTCCAGGGAAGCTCCGCCTCGAAATGGCATGGCTACCCCTTCAAAGAGCTGCCCGAGAATGCCAAATACGCGCTTGTCGTCCACCGGTAGATCCCTTTTCAAACCATACTTCTGCCGGGCAGCTTTCTGAAGTCCAGCCAGCGCCTGGTCATAACCACCCAGCTCGTCGACGAGCCCCAAAGCCAGCGCTTGATTGCCCGAGTACACCCGTCCATCAGCCAGCCGTCTTACCTTGTCCTCCTTCATACCGCGCCCATTTGCTATGGCCTGAACGAACTGACTGTAAGAGTCGTTAATTAAGCTTTGGAGGATATCTCTCTCTTCGGCGCTGAGCGGCTTGTTGGGGGAGCCCATATCCTTGAACTTCCCTGATTTGACCACCTGCGGCTCGATTCCTAGTTTACGCTCAATCCCCTCCAGGTTTAGAAGGTTGACAATTACACCTATGGAACCAGTCAAGGTGCCGGGTTCAGCAAGTATTCTGTCTGCTGCTGCAGCTACATAGTATCCGCCTGACGCAGCTATATCGCCCATGGACACAAAGATGGGCTTGCCTTTATCCCGGATTGCCTGCACCAGCCCGTTGAGCTCCTGACTGGCGGCAACTGTTCCTCCGGGGGAGTTGATGCGGAAGAGAACTGCTTTGACGTGTTTGTCTTCTACAGCCTTGCGGAGTTGCTTTTTGGCATCGCCTGCGGAACCGCGGGGCGACAGCAATGAATCGGGATCGTCATCCATAATCATGTCGTAGAGCCTCACGACGAGAATACGGTCCTGGCGGGGCAGAAGCACCCTCAAGCTGTTGGCTCGCTCTTCCACCTCCTTCTGCGCGTCTCTTCCCTGCCTGACAAAGAGGCTCACAGGCACTGCTGCCACGCAGACTATCAAGATGACCCAGGCTAAGATTCGCTTCTCAATCGGTAAAGCCACTATCCCTCCCTCAGGCAGCTATAAATCCGGGCGCAACAATGCAGCACATTATAACCAGCCGGGTGCGTTCATACATTGGCGTTGCTGCCTGGAGTGGGCAGCGCGTTACCGGGCTGCTAAGTGGAACGTGTGGCAGCGGAGAAGGCAACGCAGCGATTACAAACTAGTCCCTGGTGCGGAGGCTGTCCTGGTGGGTGGTGCTGGACTGCCTGGCGTGGTGTCCAAGAGAGTGTACTGTCCGGCATCGAGCTTCTGGTCGAGCTTGGCTATCGCCTCTTGCCCAGCCAGATCTGAGAGAGCCTGCCTGTAGCGCTTGAGATCCTCGGAGACGCCGTCGACATCTCGTTGCGCTTTGCGGATGGTGTATTCCATTTCGAGCTGGCGAAGAGCATCTTGCCCTGCTCGAGCATCGCGCACCATGGACTGGAGATCGGTGAGATCGGCCGCCGCTCTTGTCATCAGAGCCACAGCTTTCTTGTAACTTCTGTAGTTGCTTACCAGTTTGTCGGCGGTGTCCCTGACCATGTTGTAGAGCATGATAGCCTCTGTTTGAGTCAGGCGAGCCTTCTTTGCTGATTTGCCCTCCTGCATCTGCAGCGCATTCATGACCATTGAGGCTCCGATGCTGTTGGCAGCATAGGTGCCTATATTAGGGGCCATCATGCTGGCGGCGCCCATGGCACCAAATACGGCGCTGCTCAGCATGCGCATCATGATTGTGGTGGCGCGGCCGGGGTTGGAGGAGGGCATCAGCTTCTGAACTACGAACTGGATGTCGGGGGAGCGCGTGAGGGTCGCTTCCCACAGCTGGGAGAGCTGCTCCTTCTCGGCGTTGAGAATGCACTCTGCTTTCTCCCTGGCCTCGTCTTCGGTCTGCATGAGTGGCAACGGTACAGCATTTACGTTGCGGGCCTGCTCGAGAAGCTTGAAAGGGTCGGATAAGTTGTTGCCTGCTGAGCCGACAGGAGAAGCCTCTCCTGGTTTTACGGAAAAGATGCTTCTACCGGCGGGATCAATCGGGCCCTTCGGTGCATATTCTGACATGGTGATTGTGGACTTCAGGAAATTGCGGTCGTTATCCGGTGAAGCGGATTGCTGGTTGCTATCCGTCTCAACTTCTGCCAGGGAGACAGGAGCCAGAAGGTCGCCTCGGCTTGCCAGCTTCTGCCGGCTGCCGGTGCCTTTGTCCAGCGCGTGCGTGCCGGGCCCGGCACCGTTTGTCAGCTTCTCGTTAATCGGCATCTTCAAGGTCGGCCTTCTCTTTGCCGAGGCCGGGCGTGCTGAAAGCGATACTGACGCTGCCAGCACCAGGGGCAGCAGGAAGAGCGCTTTGAGCCTTGAGGGCACAGCGGACAGAATACTCATCAAAGCCAGGCCTTTCTGTCTCAATACACCTGGAGACGACTGACGTCTGGGTTAGATCCCGCCTGAAAGAGAGCTAATGGTTGCACTTGCGGTGACCGCCGAACCCGAGTAACCAAGACCCTGACGAGCCAAACCGGAGAGAACGAAGTCAATATAGCACAGGCGAGGTTGCTATGAGTTAGCGTTTGTGAATATTAGGTACGCAACTGGCGTGAATGGCTTCAGCTTCTATGGTTGCTGCCTATCATGAAGCAGATAACCATAAGGCAGACTATGGCCACCAGCTGCCCAAGCTGATCTGCCACCACTGGAAAGAATGGCTGGTTGGGCGTCTGTAGCCATAACAGGGCGGTGTAGCCGCGCAGAAGCGCCACAGGTATGAGAAGGATGCCGAGGAACATGGCTCCCGGCTGTCCGGAGTCACTAGTTGTGGAACTCTCCGTATAGTGTTCCAGAGAGCGTAAGGATGGTTTGGGAGCCGACTCGTCGTCAGTTTTTTTGGCTGCCTTTCCTGTGCGTCTGGTCTTGCTGATGGGTGGCTGGGCAGAGCTATGATCCGGGGCTTGCTTCGCGGCAGAGGCTGCGAGAGGCCCAGCGCTGGCAGTCTGCCCAGCTGTCGGTTGGGGCGATGGCAATGCCGCTGGAGCTGCTTGCCAGTCCCCGGCTGTCCTGTCAGGCTCTCCTGCCGGGCTGCTTCTGTTCTCGGCTGGGTGAGCCGTGCTTGCCTGCTCGCGCCTATACCTGGTCATATCGGGAAAATCGGACTCGTGGGCCGCTGTGCCTGACCCTTTGCCTGTCGGTGTGCTTTGAATATACGGTTCCCCTGGGATTCCGGCTTGCCAGGCCGGTTGTCCACCTGCTGGTGCAGGCGGGCGCGGCGTTCCGGGCTGATTCCCGGGAGGAGGCCACTGTCCACTCAGGTCCAAAGGAGCTGCTCCAGGACCGGTTTGGCCAGGCGCAGAGTGCTGTTCTGGCTGTCCCTGCTGCTCGTTGGCTGCTGCTGCGGACCCTGGAGAGATCAAGCCGGGTGGTTGGCTGGCATCGGTTTTGCCGGCTGCTGGTTTTGCGCTCTGTCCAGGGTGTGGATGAAACCTGGCCGCCAGCAGTGGCGAGCGCAGGGAATCGGGATCATCGTTCTCACCAAGGGCGTCGTCCAGAAAGTATTCATCAGGCTCTCTGCCTTGCAGAAGCGGTGAATGCAGGGTCTGAGCCCGTTTGGGCAGCTCTCCTTTTGCCTTGTTGGGCAGGAGATTGTCAGCAGATGTCTTGCCCCGGGTGCTGCTTCCGCTTCTATGCGGAAAAGTCGACCCGGCCATGAATGTCTCCCCCGATGCCGGCAGCTCCCACTCCTGGCCTTCCGGGCCTTCCTCGTATCCAGCCAGCAGTGGCGAGCGAAGTGTCGGCTTCTGACGCTTGCGCCCGGCGGAAGATTGACTGATGTCCTGCGCAGGCGAGCGTGTTGCTGCTTGTCTTACGCGGTTGCGGTCGCCCTGTCTATCCTCAAGGTCGGTCTGGGCTCCGACCTGACCTGGCTGAGATCCGAGAGCAGAGCCTGCTGCCTGGTTGACCGTCCCCGCCAGGCCGGATTTTGTCTCCAGCTCGGCTGGAGCTGCCCCGCCTCCAGCAACGCTCACGCCAGGAGCCTCCGGCTCCGGCTTGGGCGTGAGGCGTTGACCGCACTCTGCGCAAAACCTTGCCAGGTCTTCATTCTCAACACGGCAGATTGGGCACTCGATCACAGCTGTACTCCTTAATATATTGCACTGGGCAGAGCTTGACACCGCTCCTGAATTGAGCCCTCATGTAGTAATTATGCCTGAACCGCTCTGTTGAGATAAATAATTTCATCTCCTTACTCTAGATAGCCTGGCTTGTTTGTCAATAGAAGCGCATGTTAGACTGTGCGGCTGCCAGGGAGCGGTTCGTGGCTTGCAAACCGCTGGCTGTTCTCGGTCGGTCCACCTAGACTAATCCCAGCGCTTAAGAACCAGGTAATGGCCGGGGCATGCTGCAAAGAGTATGTTATGAGACAAGACTGATGGCCCGGAGGGCTGGAATTGGAAAGCGGCTCCGCCAGGCTGTTGGCTGGTAGTTGCTGTTGGATCGG
>CAYPBX010000101.1:0-7833 GCA_964409075.1 uncultured Candidatus Obscuribacterales bacterium | reverse complement strand
GAGAAGGCTCTGGTGTGCTCAGGATTGCTTCTCTTGGCTGCCGGACTCACCCTGACACCGGTGACCGAGAGCGTGCCGGTTCTTTTTCTGGCGTTGTTCTTGATTGCTGCCGGTTCAGGTCTGCAGAGCCCTTCTAATCAGAGCATTCTCTCACGGCTGGTACCTCCTGCCGAGGCTGGCGGCGTCCTTGGCGTCGGGCAGGGGCTGTCGACTTTAGGGCGCATTCTCGGTCCGGTTGCAGGCGGCTTGACTTTTCAGTATCTCGGTATGGCGAGTCCTTATTACATAGGGGCTGTCTGCATGCTCTTGGCGTTTGTACTCAGCTTGAGTCTGCCTTGCAAGGACAAGCTCGACTCTCTCCGGGGTTCCGGTCAGGCTCCTGGCAGCGATAAAGCAGAGATGGCCTTATCAGGTCATTGACTGTTGCCCAGGGCTACAGTCCTGGCCGAGCCTGGTGGTTACCGCAGGCGGCTTGAGGGTATATGACTGTTAACGGGGTAGATGAGGGCTTGCAGAGGGTCGGCAGGGCACCTCTTATTGCAAATCATTAAAATTGTGATATATTTACGCTGCGGCTGGCAGACGCCTGGAATTAGTACACGCATCACCCCCTGTACATCTTGCCGGCGAGACACGGCGATGGGCAGGCGCAACCAGCTTGTATTTAGAAAGGGATTGAGATGGAAGAGAAGAAGAAGATAAAAGTAGAAGTGCAGAAGCGGTATCGGCAGGAGTTCAAGCGTTATCGCCAGTAGATTGAGAAGATGAGGCAGCTTGCCCGGAAAAGGAGGGTGGCCTGAGCGTGGCAGGTGAAACCCAGGCAGCGCGGCAGGAGCAGTGGCTCAGAAGGCTGGCCTTGAGCCGGTTGTAAGGTGAGTTTGCCAGGCCTGTGAGAGGCTGGTAAAGGCGGGTCTGGACAGGGAGCGGCTAAAGACTATGCAAGCGATGGTTCTGGCAGCCGGGGTAGGTTCACGCCTGGATCCGCTCACGGCTCAACTTCCCAAGCCGATGGTACCGGTTGCCAACCGTCCGGTCATGGAGCATATTCTCAAACTTCTCAAGAAGCATGGGTTGACCGACATTCTTTGTAATCTGCACTACCTGCCTGCCAGTCTGGTTGAACACTTTGGTTCAGGAGAAGGGCTCGGTGTGCGCATACGCTATCATCACGAGCATGAACTCAGCGGGGATGCAGGCGGAGTCAGGACGCTGCGTCCTTACCTGGCCGCTGAGACCTTCCTGGTTGTCATGGGAGATCTGCTCACGGATGCCGATCTGAGTAACATTGTCCAAGAGCACAAAGCCAAAGGTGCTCTGGCGACGATTGCCATCAAGCCGGTGGAGGATGTAAGTCAGTTTGGAGTGGTAAAGACCAATGCCGAAGGTTTTATCAAGGGTTTTCAGGAGAAGCCCGCCCCGGATGAGGCTGTCTCAAACCTAGCTTCCTGCGGCATTTATGTGCTCGAGCCGGAGATATTCGATTATATTCCTGCTTCTGGTCCCTTTGGCTTTGGCAGGCAGCTCTTTCCGCAGCTGGTGCTTGAGGGGAGAGCGGTTCTTGGTGTAGTCATCGACTCGTACTGGTCTGATGTGGGCACTATCAGGCAGTACCGTCTCTCTAATTTCGATGCTTTGGCCGGGCGTCTTAAACTTGACCTGCCCGGGAGAAGGACAGGCATCGGTTGGTTGGGCGCCGGGGCGAGCGTAGCTTCTGATTGCCGGGTCGATGGACTGGTGTTGCTAGGTAGAAACAGCCATCTGCTTGAGGGTGTGAGAATCGAAGGCTCAGTAGTTATCGGCGACAATTGCGTTGTCAATGCTGGTGCTCAGGTCTGCGACAGCGTTATCTGGGATGGAGCTATAATCGGACCTTCCGCCCGCGTGAAAGATTCGGTCATTGGTAGCCAGTGCTTGATTGAGCAGGGGTCCGTGCACACGGAAGACATAGCTGTAGATATGCTGCAAACCGGCAGCCTGGATATTGCACCTGCCTGACTGCCTTGACAGCTGCAACTGCATTTGGTATCAGCTCTCAGGCCTCGGTGACGCTTACCGGCGGAACATCCGCTTCTGTCTGGGCCGCCTTCCAGATCTCCATCCACAGCCAGTAATGGAACGGGTTGATTCGCTCTGGATCATAGCCCTCATTTGGATCGAGTAGCGACATCCAGGTCCGTGGATTTGGAAAGCGCTTTGCCAGGCTGTAGCAATCAGCCATCCAAAGTACCTGTTCGCTCTTTTCGCTCGCGATCATAGAGGTCTCCGGGGATCTCCTGGTCCATGGTCTCAATTTGGACCGGCGCCTTCCCAGTTAATAAATACCCAGTTCGGAAGAGGCTAAAACTGCCAAGTCTTGTTGGCGGGTTACAATTCTTGCCGATACAGGCTTGCAGCGACGGGAGAGTCGGCCCTGTCACTTAGCCTGGCGGCCAGGTGAGCTGCCTGCCGCCAAGCAGATGTATGTGCAGGTGGTCTACGGTCTGTCCTGCTCGGACCCCATTGTTGACTACCAGGCGAAACCCGTCCTTTAGACCCTGCCGGCTGGCTATTGCTGCCGCGGCCTGAAAGAGCTTGCCGGTGAGCTCGGGGTCAGTGAGTGCGGTTATGTCGGCATAGTGCTCCTTGGGGATGATAAGAATGTGCGTAGGTGCCTGAGGGTTGATGTCGCGAATGGCCAGATAGCTATCCGACTCCTCGATAATTACAGCTTCAATCTGTCTTTTCGTGATTTTGCAGAAGATACAATCTGGCTGGCTGAAGGTTTCTGTCATTGCTTGTGAACTCTAAGGCAGAAGTGAACGCAACAAGTAGTTTACGCTTCATGAAAACGAGCCATGTTGGTATACCCAAATGAGGGCGGCAGATTATCATATTGGGCATCGAGCAGCAGGTCATGCTGTTTTACCGCCGGGATGACAGGGGCAGAGTGCCTGTGCAGGAAGAAAGCTGGGACAACCGGCTGCAGGCACTTCTTTCGCATCGGCTTTAGTTAGATGGATTATCAGGACAGTAAGATTATGACCAGATGAGGAATACCAAGATGACAAATGCTGCCGAGCTTCTCCTGCGCTACATGGTTACGCAGAAAACCCTTCTCTCCTCAATGAAGCTGAAGGATGTTCTCGATGCTGCCTGTCTGCAGCTGGCTGATCTTGCTGGCGGCGCCAGGGTAGCGATCCTCCTGTCAGACAATGAGAATTTGCGTTTCAAGCTGATGGCCTCCAGAGGATACTCGGATGCCACGGTGGAAACCTTGGGGATTCTTCCTTTTGCTGCCGACAGCATCCTCAAGGAGGTGGTGCAAACCCGCAAGCCAGCCCAGGTTGAATCGATTGAGAGCGCACCGGATGTCAGCGCTGTTATGATGCGCCGCGAGGGCAGCGTGACCCAAGTCGGGCTGCCGTTGATCGCCTCTAACCTGCTTGTTGGTGCTGCTTTTCTCGATCTGCCCGAGAGCCTGACACCAGATCGGCTGGACCTCATGGCTTCTGCAGCGGAGGTTGTGGCGCAGGCCTTGGCCAGCGCAATCCTCTACGGCAGGGTAGAGTACGAGCGCGATCGACTTGATACTCTCTACAAGACTTCTTGCTCTCTAGGCGGTAGCGCTCTGGAGGTTTCAGAGGTCCTCAAAATCGCTGCCGATACTGCGCTGGTGCTCGCCAATACTCCCAACTGCGCCATTCTCCTTTGCGATGCTGACAGGAACGAGTTTACACTTGCGGCGCTCAAAGGGCTCGATGGCAACAGCCTGAATGAGTTCGACCTTTCCTTGAGCGGCACTGCGGCTTCACGCTGCTTGAAGGCCAGAAAGAGTGAGTATCTGGCGCAGACCAGTGCTATGGGCGGGCTGCCGCGAGTCATGGGCGGCAGCGATGTTGGTTCTTGCGTGGCCTTACCCTTGATCTGTCGGGATGAGCCTCTCGGTGTGCTCATGGTTTTCTCAACCGAGGCCAGGGCTTTTCATCGTGAGCAGGTGGAGCTGCTCGAGTCTCTGGCTGCCCAGACAAGCGCTGCCCTCTATGTTGCTCTCAGACACGAGACTGCGGCTGCCATGTCGATTCAGGATGCCCATACTGCTTTGTTTAACCGCTGGCATTTTGATCAGGCCCTCAACCGGGAGGTGGAGCGCTCCGCGCGCCACGAGCGCGAGCTGGTGTTACTTCTGGTTGATCTGGATCACCTCGGGCAAATAAATGTGCACCTGGGACAGGCAAAGGGTGATGAAGCCATAAAACATGTAGCCAGGATTATCAAAGCTCAGCTGCGCGATATAGATATTCCCTGCCGTTATGGCGGGCAGGAGTTTGCTGTGCTTCTGCCAGACACAAAGGCTGAAGCTGGCAAAGATGTGGCCGAGCGTTTGCGCAAGAAGGTGCAGGCAGCCACAGCTTCCGGCATTGGCACTGTCACGGTATCTATTGGACTGGCTGCCTTCCCGCAAAACGCTGGCTCGGCCGATACCCTGCTTAAGGTATGCGAGCAAGCTCTGGACATTGCTAAATTCGAAGGAAGGGATAGACTCAAGGTGGCTGAGACCGGGCAGTCGGCCACCGGACCTATCGCCTGGGAGGAGCTGGCCAGACAGGCGAAGCTTGCTGTCGTCGCCGAACGCCAGTCAAAGCTGCAGAGCAAGCTCTCGGTGAATCCAGAATATGCTGCCTGGCTGCGAGCTCAACCAACCCTGACTGGGGTACGGCGGACCGGCGAGGTGAAGAGACCAGACAAATAGAGACTGCTTGTCGGTTCAGGTAGCGAAGGATTATTAAGAAAAGTGTGAAGCCCGTACCAAGTCAGGGTTTGGCTCGATACACTTTCAGCTGTGAGCACTGTTGCCCACATATAACGGTTTGCGCTCGCAACGGTAGCGCGCCGGTTCTTAAATGAGGAGGAAAATCAATTGGCTACTGCAACTAAAGTTCAATTGAAGCCTTTGGCCGAGCGGGTCGTAGTCAAGAAGCTTGAAGCTGAGGATAAGACCTCTGGCGGCATTGTCCTTCCGGACACCGCGAAAGAGAAGCCTCAGCAAGGCGAGGTCTTGGCCGTTGGACCTGGCAAGCTGGACGAGAAGGGCAGCCGACAACCCATGGAGGTCAAGGTCGGCGATAAGGTTCTCTTCGCCAAGTACTCAGGTACCGAGGTTAAGATCGAGGGCGATGAATATCTCATCCTCTCTGAGCGCGACCTTCTTGCGATCGTCGGCTGAAGGTGCAGATCGCGGTTGATGTTGTCACTTAAGCCTCGTATTTCAAACGAGGAGGAAGAGGAATATGGCAAAACAAATAGTATACGAAGAACAGGCTCGCCGCGCTCTCGAGCGTGGGGTTGAGCATGTAACCAACACGGTGAAGGTTACCTTGGGACCTGCCGGGCGTAACGTGGTCCTGGAGAAGAAGTTTGGCGCTCCGCAGATCGTCAATGACGGTGTGACCATCGCCAAGGAGATCGAACTCGAGGATCATCTGGAGAATGCCGGTGCCCAGCTCATTCGTGAAGTCTGCTCCAAGACCAACGACACTGCTGGCGATGGCACCACAACGGCTGCCGTTCTTGCTCACTCCATGATCAGGGAAGGGCTGCGCAACGTAGCTGCCGGTGCCAATCCGATGGTGATGCGCCGGGGGATCTACAAGGCTGTCAGAGAGGCGGTTGAGGAGATCAAGAAGCTTGCCAAGCCGGTGGAGACCAAGACCTCCATCAACCAGGTGGCGACCATATCGGCCGGCAATGATGAGGAGATTGGCCAGCTCATCGCTGATGCCATGGAAAAAGTTGGCAAAGACGGTGTCATTACGGTTGAAGAATCCAAGTCCCTGTCCACCGAGCTTGAAGTGGTTGAGGGGATGCAATTCGACAAGGGGTACATCTCCGCATACTTCGTGACCGACCAGGAGCGCATGGAGGCGGTTCTCGAGGAGCCGTACATCCTTTGCGTCGACAAGAAGGTAAACATTCTCGCCGACCTGGTTCCGGTGCTCGAGAAGGTTGCTCGCGCAGGCAAGCCGCTTCTTCTGATTGCTGAGGATGTCGAAGGGGAAGCGCTGGCTACGCTGGTGGTCAACAATCTGCGCCAGGTCCTGAAGTGCTGCGCCGTCAAGGCTCCCGGCTTTGGTGATCGCCGCAAGGCAATGCTGGAGGACATCGCCATCCTCACCGGGGGCGAGGTGATCTCCGAGGAGCGAGGCATCAAGCTCGACAGCGTAACCACGGAGATGCTCGGCAAAGCCCGGCAGGTCCGCATCAGCAAGGACAAGACCACGATTGTGGCAGGCAGCGACAGCAAGGAGCAGGTCCAGAAGCGGATTGCTGTCATCAAGCGCCAGATTGACGAGTCCGACTCGGAGTTCGACAAGGAGAAGCTGCAGGAGCGTCTGGCCAAGCTGGCCGGCGGGGTTGCGGTGATCAAGGTTGGCGCTGCGACGGAGACGGAGCTTAAGGACCGCAAGCTGCGCATCGAGGATGCCCTCAATGCGACCCGGGCAGCGGTCGAGGAAGGCTTTGTCCCCGGCGGTGGCACCACGCTCTTGAATCTGGTCAAGAAGCTGGAGCCGGTGCGAGACAAGCTCCATGGCGATGAGCGGACCGGTTTCGAACTGGTGCTCAAGTCCTTCGAGTCGCCGGTTCGTCAGATAGCCGATAACGCAGGGCTGTCGGGCGAGGTGGTGGTCGAGCGCGTCAAGGAGCAGAAGGGAGACGGTTGGGGCTTCAACGCCCAGACCTTCGAATACACCGACATGGTCAAGGCAGGCATCATCGACCCGGCGAAGGTTGAGCGTTGCGCTCTCCAGAACGCTGCCTCGATAGCGGCCATGTTCCTGACCACCGAGGCCCTTGTGGTTGACGTTCCTGAAGACAAGAGCAGGCAACCGGCGATGCCAGCCGGTGCCGGGATGGACTTCTAAGGCTGCGGCCGCAAGCAAATCCCATAAGGGGCTGCCCTCGGGCGGCCTCTTATTTTCAGCCTGTAACGCATGGTTGACAACCGGCGGTGGGAATCCTTACATAACCTGATAGCGGCGAAGTGTCGCGAAGCGCAAGGGCGCGACCGCGAAGGAGCCTCTGGAGGATATGTGGCGCAAATTCGCGACCTGACGGACAGAAACCGGGTATGAGGTGAGCGTGAGCGGACGAGTATGCCTGGACAGAGAATAGTCTCTCTCATTGCAAGCGCAACCGAGATCGTCTGTGCGCTAGGGCTTGAGGACCAGCTGGTGGGAAGATCTCATGAGTGCGATTACCCGCTGTCTGTGAGCAAGCTGCCGCAGTGCACGGCTCCCAAAATCCCTTGTGACGGGACCAGCTACGACATAGATCAAAAGGTGCGCGCTATTGTCCAGGAGGGTTTGAGTGTCTACCGGGTGGATGCCGGCGTTCTGGAGGATCTGAAGCCTACGCACGTCGTCACGCAGTCTCAGTGTGAGGTCTGCGCGGTAAGCCTCAAGGATGTCGAGCAAGCCGTATGCCAGATAACGGATTCAAAAGCCCAGGTCGTCTCACTGGAGCCCAACTGCCTGCAGGACATTTTTGCCGATATCAAGGCAGTTGCAGAAGCACTTGGTGTGCCGGAGCGTGGACAGAGTCTTGTGGAGAACCTGCAAGCGCGCATGGGTGGGATTGCGGCGCGTGCCAAGCAGGCTCCCTCAAATCCAAGAGTAGCTTGCATTGAATGGATTGAGCCGCTCATGGCTGCAGGCAACTGGATGCCGGAGCTGGTTGAGAGGTCCGGTGGTATCAATCTGTTTGGTACTGCGGGAGAGCATTCAGGGATCCTCAAGATCGAGGAGCTTCTCCAGGCAGATCCCGAGGTGGTGGTAATCTCACCCTGTGGTTTTGACA
>CAYPBX010000100.1:0-7999 GCA_964409075.1 uncultured Candidatus Obscuribacterales bacterium | reverse complement strand
GGCTTATTGCCTGCCAGCCCGTCCAAGAGGCCGATTATAAGAACGTTGATCATGCAGGACCCGATGATATCGCCCACGGCAATATCGGGCACATCGAATAGCGCCACGGAGCTTATGCCGGTGATCAGCTCGGGAAGGGAGGTGACGGAGGACAGGAGCACTATGCCTACCCAGGTGCTCCCCAGCCCCGTCTTCTCGGCGATGCAATCGCCATACCGGGCTACTTTGCTTCCCGCATAAAGAATGACAAGAGTTAAGGCAACAAACTCGAGCCAGATCATCACCATTTCGGATCCCATCCGGGAAGCACCTCTCACGCAGCAGCCAGGATCGCGAGTGAAGAGATTACAACATTTGGGGCTTCAGGCACCCGCCTGCCGTTCCCAAGAGATGAGGCGGGTAAGATCGATCTGGCACCGGTTCTCAATCGAAGGTGCACCTGACGGTAAGGGCTGCCTCGAGTCGGCGCAGATAGTCGCTGCGAGGAATCTCCCTGGCCCCGAAACGTCCCAGATGCGGTGTCATATATTGGCAATCGAGCAGTGTATAGCCGCGCTGCCGCAGACGCTCGACCAGGTACACAAGGCAGACCTTTGAGGCCTGCGAGACTGTATGGAACATCGACTCACCCATAAAGGCCGAACCGAGGCTGACTCCGTAGAGCCCTCCGGCAAGCTTCCCATCTCGATAGGCTTCCACGCTGTGAGCATAGCCGCGCCTGTGCAGAATCGTATAAACCTCAGCAATGTCATCTGTGATCCAGGTGCTCGATCGGGCAGAGCAGGCAGCGATAACCTCCTGCCAGGCAGAATTCACCATCATCTCAAACTGTCCCTGCCTTATTGTTCGTGCCAGGCGCCTGGGCATGTAAAAGTCATCGAGCTCGATGATGCAGCGAGGATCAGGCGCATACCAGTGGATCAGGCCGCTGGGATCCCCCATGGGAAAGGCTCCCATCGCATACCCTTTCAGGACTAGTTCGGGCGTAAACTCAGGATGCATATGCCCATATTAAGAGAATGGCGGGGATGATCGGGCGTCGGCTTACGACTGGCTGCCCTGCCTGGAGAAAACCTTGAAGCAGTAATTGAGACCGTTCTCCTCGTGCATCCTCGATTCTGACTCCAGCTTGAAACGCCCCCGGTACTCCGGAAAGTAGGCATCGCAGTCGAAGGCAGCCTGGATCTCGGTTACATACAGAAGCCCCAGGCACTGATGCTCTATCGCCTCCCTGTAAAGCTCCCCTCCGCCAATGACAAAACAGTTTCTGATCTGAAACTCGCTCAACATCATAAGCGCCTGATCCAGAGACCCTGCCTTGAGGACGCCCTCCGGCAGCCGGTACCGCTCCTGTTTTGTGAGAACCAGGTTTACCCTGTCGGCCAGCGGGCGGGCTCTGGTCGGAAGAGACTCCCAGGTCTTGCGCCCCATGATAACCGCATTCGGCTCCCGGGACATTGTTGGCGTAATCGTCAGCTCGCGGAAGTACTTCATATCGCCCCGCAGCCGCCAGGGAAGCTTCCCGTCCTTGCCAATGCAAAGGTTCTCATCCAGAGCAACGACAATGTCAAAACGCCTGACCATCGCTTCTCAAACAGCGACAGGGAACTTGATAAACCCCTGCGGATGGTAATTTTCGAGTTTGAAATCCTCAAAAGTCAGTTCGAATATCGGTCGTTTCGCAATCGTCACTGCCGGTAACGATCCGGGTGTTCGGGACAGCTGCTTCATCAGCCCCTCAATATGATTGATGTAAATATGCGCATCGCCCAGGGTGTGCACGAATGCGCCAGGAGTCAGCCCGCACTCTCGCGCCACGATTGTAAGCAAAAGCGAGTAGCTGGCTATATTGAAGGGAACACCGAGGGCAATGTCGGCTGAGCGTTGATACAGCTGCAGATCGAGCCTGCCCCCAGAAACATAGAACTGAAAGAGCAGGTGACAGGGCGGAAGACGCATCTTATCGAGGTCTGAAACATTCCATGCTGAGACAACCAGACGCCTGGAGTCTGGGTTGGTCTTTATCGCCTCGATGACATCACCAATTTGATCTATACTCTCTCTCCGGTAGAGCCCTGTTTGACCTTCCGGGATAAACCGCTCCCATCTGCGCCACTGATACCCGTAGATCGGTCCCAGGTCACCCCTCTCATCAGCCCAGGCATCCCATATGGGTGTGTGCTGAGTCAAGTCTTCGTTGATATTGGTCGACCCGCGCAAAAACCAGATGAGCTCGCGCACCACGCTCTCGAAGAGAACCTTCTTGGTTGTAAGAAGAGGAAAGCCTTGCGACAGATCGTAGCGGGTCTGAACACCGAAGACCGAGATTGTACCGGTGCCGGTTCGGTCCTCCCGGCGCTGCCCGGTGGCGAGCACATGCTTGACCAGATTCAGATACTCTTTCATAGCTTACCAGTCAGAACGAGGCCCTTCTTCCTTGAGCTTAATTACAATCAGGCCGTATTGTCCATTATCGGACTTAAAGCTATCACCTGCGTGCTTGCCTGGAAGATGAAATTTCTCAGCTCAAATCTAGCTTCGGCACTTAAGGCTGAGGGTATCAAAATATGTAATGTGTGTATAATCAAATTGGGGTGTTGTTAGCTCCGGTTGAATGATTAACAGATTTCTGTCCTTGTTTGTTTCGCTGCTGGTCTTGTCACTGGCGAGCCCTTACGCGTCGTGTTGCTGCTTGCCAGCGCTCCCGGAAGCCAATACGGCGACTCACGACTGCTGCAGCAATACCGGCTCAGGAGACGCCTTAAGTTGCGAGTTAGAGAAGAATGCTCTGGTGTGCAAGCACAAATGGTCCTGCCAATGTCAGAAGCTGGTCTTCGCCGGCAGCAGCTCAGCCGATATATGTTCGTCCAGCGAAGCTGCCGGATCAGACCCCGGGTTTTTTGTCTTCTCGCCATCCGATCAGGCGAGAGAGACTGTCAGCATGCTCAATTGGTGGGATAGAGCCCCTCCCAAGAGTGTAGGGATGGGATCTTCCCTCACCTATTTGTTCAAGCGAGCACTCTTGCTTTGAAGTGAATACAACTGTCTGGTCCTGACAGGGAGCAGGCAGGCTGTGTGACCTTAAGTCATTTCACTTGTAAACTCAAGGGAGTGCTCATATGCGTGTGCAAAATTTGCTCCTGTTAACTGCAGCAATGCTGTTGACTCTGAATTGGTACGGGCTTGCTGATGAAAAAGGCAAGCAATGGACTGGATATCTGATCGATCGCAAGTGCATGAAGGCAGTCGTTCACGATCATGATCCAGTTGAGTTTGTAAAACACCATACGAAAAGCTGCTTGCTGCTGCCGATTTGTGCGCAGTCTGGCTATGTGCTTTATTGCGAAGGCAAATGGCTGAAGCTCGACAAGCAAGGAGATGAGCTTGCAGGAAAGCTTATACGCTCAAGCAAACGAGGCAGCAAGTTTTATGTTCGAGTGAAGGGACAGGAGGTGGGCAAAGAGATCCTTGTGTCGGAGATATTAGAGGTGGAAGAGCCGGAAAACAAGTAGAAGGCTGAGAAATATGGTGATCTCAGATTTTGGAGAAGGGCTGGCGAGATCTTTAGGACGTGTAATTGCCTGGGCAAGGAAGAACTTCTGGGCAGTAGTGACGCTTGTTGTCGTAGGAATTGGCAGCGTCATGGTAGTTGAGACGTTCAAGAAGCCGGGTCAAATGACAGTCCTCGAGGCTAATGTCATGGACATGAGTGCAATGGTGCCGCCCAGGGGAGCGATGCCGGTAAAGCTTGAGCCTGCCACAATTGGCGAAATTGAGGGGTCGATAACCTATACCGGAGGGGTGGCGGCTTATGAGGACGAGGACGTGTACCCGCGTATCACCGGCCGCATCGTCGAGATGCCTGTTTATCCGGGAGATCTGGTACGGAAAGGACAGCTTCTGGTGAAACTCGACCCGCCAACATCGGAATACGAAGCGAGACTTGAGACAGCCAGACATGCTGCCGATGCAGCTATGCACTTCGCCGGATCGGCAAAAGCAGATTTTGAAAAGAAGAAGTTCGAGCTGGAAGCAGCAGAGGCAGCAGAAGAAGCCGCACAAAAGACACTAGTTGAAGCAAAGGCAGAGCTCAGTTATTGGGTGCCTGAAATCAAGCGGCAGGCGAATCTGCTCAAGGAGGATGTAGTGTCCCAGGAGGAATACGACAACGAATTCGCCAGGTATCGTGGTGCCAAGGCGAGAGCGGAGAGGGCTGAGGCGACAGTAAGACAGGCGATGAAGTCGACCCTGGCAGCCAGGGCCTCCTTCGAAGCAGCGGTACATCACGTAGGACATGAGTATTCGGCATCAGAAGAGGCGAGATCGGTAGAGGAGACGGCACGCATCATCAACAAGTATAGGGAGATTGTAGCCGGACGCGATGGTGTCGTGATAGAGCGGGTGATCAGTCCGGGTGTTGTTGTAAACCCGGGCATGGTGGTTCTGAAGGTCGCACACATAGACCGGGTGAGAGTGCAGGCGGAAGTGTCGAGCGCTGACATTGCCAGAATCGAGCTGGGAGCACCTGTGTATATGAAGGGAGCGGAGAACTCAGCTGAGGTGGTGAAAGGAAAAGTAACTTCAATCTTTCCGGCAGCAAACAGAGCAAGCAGAACATCCACAGTCGAGGCCCTCATAGACAATTTGAGATCGCCTGCGGCAGGAGCCGATATTGTCACGGCGGTGAGAAGTGCTACCCAGTTTAAGTTTTTGCCTGGTCAGTACGTGATTATGACAATCGCAACCGGCAGGAAGGAAGCGCTTACCATTCCGACGAGAGCTATTTACAGACGGGGCGGCAAGACATATGTGTGGCTGGCAGTGGCTCCCGGTCAAGCACGGCAAGGGAGGAAGTACCAGTGTCCGATGCATCCCGATGTCATTTCCGATGAGCCGGGAAAGTGCCCTAGATGCGGCATGGATCTTGAGCGCGTGGATCACAAGGAACATGAATCGCTCAAGGAAAGGAAAACAGAGAAGAAGACCTACACCTGCACAATGCATCCCGAAGTCATCTCGGACAAACCCGGCAAGTGCCCGAGGTGTGGCATGAAGCTTACGCCTACTGAAGTAGGAGGAGGGAAGATCGCGCAACTAGTGCCGGTGGTACTGGGGTTGTCCAATCCTGACAGGACAGAGGTGCTGAAGGGGCTGGAGCCCGGCGACGAGGTAGTAACGCAAGGTTATGAGGACTTGCAGCCTGGCACTCCGCTTGTCGGAGTGAACTGGACAGAAGAAGGCATTGAAAGACTGCCGTTTGCAAGCGAGGTAGCTGGCAACCGGCTTGATAGCAGCAACAACTGGAAGCTAGAGCAGATGATAGACCACTTGATGATGGCTGTTTCGATGAAGCCTGTGCCGCCCAAGAATAAGGGCAACGAGCTGGAGATTGTCTTGGAGAAGCATGGGGGCGGCAAATTGAGCCGGGCGAAGATAACAGCTGCGTCGTCGATGGCGGGGATGTCTATGCCCGGACCGGAGCTGAAGGCATCAGGTGGCGGTGGCGGCATTTATCGGATGAAAACAAACTTTGGAAGCGGATTGTGGAAGGTGGACATGTCGATCAAAGGGATGTCGAGAGAGCCGGCTCGGCTTGCTCTCGAGGTAGAGGTGCCGTAAATGCTCGATGAGAACGGCACTGTCAAAGGAGAAAGCGGGACTGAAGGTGCGAAGACTTTCAACATCTCGAAGTGGTCCATCGAGCACCCCTACACGATAGCGGCGTTTTTCTTAGCCATGCTCCTGTTGGCAATTGTGGCCATCGGCTTTTACATGCCCAAGAGGATGATGCCGTATGTCGAGAGCCCGATGGTCGGCATAGTGACGATGCAGCCAGGACTCTCGGCAGAAGAGATGGAGCTTTATGTCAGCAAACCCATTGAAGAGCGGATGGTTGACATCAAAGGCGTGCGCTTCATCCGGTCCTCATCCCAGGAAGGGCTGTCGGTAGTATCGCTGGAATTTCCTTATGGAAGCAACATGGCGCGAGCGCTGGTGGAGGTCGAGGCGCTCATGTCGGTGGTTCAGGCGGACCTTCCTCCTACAGGCGCCAATTTTAAGCCGTCCTGGGTTCTGCTTATCGATCCGCTGAACCTGCCGGTTATCTCTTACCTGGTGACTGCTCCTGGCTGGGACCCGGTGAGATTGAGGGAATTTGCAGCCAACCAGGTCGTAAACAGGCTAAAAAGGGTAAGCAGGGTCTGGTCGGCCTTTTCATTTGGTGGCTACAGGAGACAGCTGCAAATTGTTCTGGACAGGAAAAAGCTTGCAGCCTACGGACTCTCGATCCTGGATGAGCGAGATGCGATCGACAAACAGAATGTAGCAAAGCCTGCCGGGCGGCTCACCTATGACAAATCAGAGGCCATAGTACGCATCGACTCCCTGGCCCGCACCGAGGCGCAGGTAGAGAATTACCCGATTGCTGCTGCTGGAGACAGGGTGATATATGTCAAAGACGTCGGCAGGGTCTCAGACACTTTTTGGGAGCTGCGATCCGCCTACCATTTTGTCGATCACGGCAAGATCAAAAGGGGGGTCGAGGTCAGCGTGCTGCAAGAGCCAGACGCCAGCTCTCCATGGGTTATCGAAGGCTGCAACAAGGTAATCAAGCAAATCGAGAAGGAATACCCCGGAGTTCACTTTGAGGTCAGCTACGATAACTCCCATTTTGTGGGGATCCTCATGGAGAACACGGTGCACGAGCTGGGTATGGCAATACTCATGACCGGCGTCGCTATCCTGCTCTTTCTCGGCAACTGGCGGGGAACCCTCATATCGATGGTTACAATTCCGACGTCCATGGCCATAGCCATATTGTGCCTGCTTCCGCTGGGAATGACGCTCAACAGCTCTACCCTTATCGGACTTCTATTGTCAATCGGGAGACTGGTGGACGACTCGATTATCGACATTCATGCAATCGAGCGACATTTGCGCATGGGCAAAGATCCAAAGACAGCAACAATCGACGGCATTACAGAGGTAAGGCTGGCAGTGGCGGCTTCCACGCTCGTGCTGGTACTGGCTCTGGCCCCGCTGCTTTTCTGTGGCGGGATAGTCGAGCAGATGTTCATCGGACTCGTCTGGCCGATAATTTTCGGGCTTCTGGCATCGTTTCTCGTCTCCCTCACACTGACGGCGCTCCTGGCTGAGAAGTTTCTCAAGGCAAGGCCATTGAATCCAGATGAGGCAGGCGAATACTGGCTCGAGAGAGAGCTGCGCGTTCTTGTTCTGGATCCGTTCGATCAGTTCTTGATCCGGCTGGAGGAGTGGTACGCCGGCTGTATCAGGTGGATGCTTCAGCACCGTTTCGTGAACATGGCTCGTATTCTTGCCACGGTCATAATCGGGTTCACCTTTTATCACTTTATTGGCAGCGAGATGATGCCACTTGCCGACATCGGTCAGGGCTACGGCATACTCGAGGTTGCACCAGGCACCTCTTTTCAGGAAACAGAGAAGATAGCGACGAGAGTGGAGAAAATTATGACTCGCTATCCGGAGATAGAGCGGGTCTCCACTGAAATTGGCTTTGATCCCGGCGGCACTTATTTCAACGGTTATAACATGCGTGACATGAACTGGGCCACATTCATGCTCACGCTCAGCGACAAGGATCTGAGAAAGAAGACAATCTGGGAGATCATTGATGCCATTCAAGAGGAGGCGCTCAGAACTATTCCTGGTATCAGAAGGTTTCAGATTAAGGAGATGGGATCAGACGTGATGGCAAGCTCCCAGGCACCCATATCCATCCTGGTGACCGGGCGGAACATGGAGATCCTGACGAAGCTGGCAAAACAGGTCCAGGACATAGCCAGGAGCACTTTCGGCATGCACCAGGTAGCCACTGATTGGGACTTGAGCAAACCCGCCTGGGAGATCAAGGTCGACCCGCGTAGAGCGCAGGAGATCGGGCTGACGCCAGCTGAAATCGCCGAGCAGGCATATTTTTCCATCACCGGCGCTATCGCTAACGAGTATTACAGATTACCCA
>CAYPBX010000099.1:0-8003 GCA_964409075.1 uncultured Candidatus Obscuribacterales bacterium | reverse complement strand
CTATCGAGCTGGTCGCCGTTTAGCTGTCGGGGAGATGCTTGATGCAAACAGCTGTTGGTGAGCCGCCGGTGCTTTCTGCCGTCGTAAGGCAGCAAGCCGGGCAGGTCGGTGGGCACTTACCAGCGCTCAAGCTCGTCTCCTGGGCCGGTCCGGGCGAGTTATCCGGAATACCTCAGAGTCTCGAGCCCTTAATCAAGCAGCTGGGCACAACAGTCCACTGGCTGGCCATTGCTGGCTGTCCCGGCCCCGGCTCCGGCTTCCCCGGCTTTAAGTTTTACCGTCTCGATCTCCTGCCGGAGGATTCAATCGCCAGCGCCAGGCAGTTTGGCAGAGGCTATCTCTGGCCCCTTTTCCATGGTATGCCGGAAAAGGCCAAATTCTGTCCGGAAGGCTGGCTTGCCTTCAAGCAGGTAAGTGAAGCTATGGCAGGCGCAACCTTGAATGTCGCCTCGGAGAGTTTTCCGACCATATGCTGGCTGCACGACTACCAGATGGCGCTCGTCGCCCCGCTCATCTCCATGGAAACCGGTACAATTCCCTGCCATTTCTGGCATCTGCCCTGGCCACAACCCGGGCTCCTGGAAGGAAAACCTGCAATCGGGCAGATTGTAGCCGCACTGCTTGCCAACCGCCTGATAGGGTTTCATGAGAGCGAATATGCCACCAACTTCCTCAATACTGCCCATGCGCTAATTCCTGGCTCCAGGGTCGATCTCATGGGAATGACTGTGCACATAAACGGGCAGAAGACAAGGGTTACCACGGCGCCGATGGGAATCGACTTCAACTACTGGCAGCGACTGGCCAGGCAGGCAAGGCCGATAGCAAAAGCGCTCTCCAGACGACATCGCCTGGCCAGCCACGTGGTTCTGTCCTTAGACAGGATCGACTACACCAAAGGCATACTCGAGCGGCTTTACGCGCTGGAAACCTTCCTGCGTAAGCACCCCGACTGGCTGAGGCGCTTTCACTTCGTGCAGCTGGCCACAAGCCACCAGACAGCTACCCCTGCCGTAAGTGAGTACGATGAGTCCGTGCGGGCCAAGGCAGAAGCAGTTAACAGAGAGTTCGCAAGTCAGGGATGGAAGCCGATTGTCTGGATCGACGGTCACTGGAGTCATGAGGAGCTGGCAGCCTGGTATCAGACGGCCGATATTCTCATGTACACTCCGCTTGCCGACGGATTGAGCCTAATCGCCAAGGAATTTGTCGCCTGCCGTCTCGATGAGCAGGGCGTCCTGCTCCTCTCCAGCCAGGCTGGCGCAGCGCATGAGCTTTCCTCAGGCTGCCTTTCAGTCGACGCCTACGACTCATCCGGCCAGGCGCAAGCACTCTGGGCAGCGCTCTCCATGGAGCTCCCGGAGCAGAGGCGCCGCATGATCAGCCTGCGCCACACAATAGGCTGGAACCAGCTTCAAGACTGGGCGCTTGGCTTCTTGAAACTAGCTACCACTTGAGCAGGGTGAACCTCTCCATATCGACCGTCGCCATATTGCGATAGATGGCAAGCACTATGGCAAGACCAACGGCAGCTTCAGCTGCAGCAACCGTAAGAACGAAGACAGCAAATACCTGCCCGTGGATATAGGCAGGATCGAGAAATCTCGAGAAAGCAACCAGATTGATATTGACTGCATTGAGCATGAGCTCAATCGATATCAGCACCCTCACCGCGTTGCGCGAAACCAGCATGCCGTAGATACCGATTACAAAGAGCGCTGCGGCAAGCGTAAGATAGCGCACCAGCTCGGACTGATGAACAGACAGGATTACAAAGGCAGCTGTCGCTCCCGCAGGCAGCACCACCGACGCAGGAGCGGCTTGGGCTTGCGCCAGGAAACCGAGCGCGACAATGACGACAACAAGCACAACATCGAAAAGCGCCAGCGTGGCAAAATCAGAAGGGATTCCCATGGCGACTGCCGCTGCCATAATCTGCTCTGGGCCAGCCAGCGCATGGGCAACCGTCAAGGATAGGACAACTATAAGAAACGCCAGGGTCATGCCGCTAGACCTGGACAGCATCATCCACCCTCCCTGCACCTCTGCCTTTCTCCTCTGGCTCCGGTTCAACAGAGCGCAAGCCGGTACCTTCGCTGCGCGCCATCATGACCGCACCGATCAAGGCCACAAGTAGAAGCACCGAGGCAAATTCAAACGGCAGGCAGTAGGCCTGCATGAGCTGCACGCCTATGGCCCAGGTGGCATCATTCTGCACCGGATGAGCGCTTTCACCCCAGAAGGGCTGCGCCTGCCTGATCGCCAGATAGATGGTCAGGAACATGATGATGGCAACTGCAACTCCTCCCCCTTTCTGGGCCGGCAGGGCCGGCGACAGCTCCTTCTCCATCCTGGGGTTGGTGAGCATGAGCGCAATCACTACAACCAGCGTTATGCCAACTGCATAAATCATCACCTGGGCAAGAGCAAGAAATTGCGCTCTCAATAGAAGAAAGATGACCGAAACTGCCCCAAAGACGCCAATGAGCATAAAGCCGGATCTGACAATTACCCGATCGAAGATGACGCCAAAGGCAAGCGGTATCGCCAGGATGGCCACCAGGTAGAAAAGCCACGACTCCACACAGCTGTTGGCCCAGACAACAAGGTTGTCAAAATTAGGCAAGCTCAACCCCTACAATTCAGGCTGCCGTATTCTACCGTCAATTGGCTCCGGAACCACTAGATGTCCTCTCATCCTGGCTGCCCGGGGGCACGGGGCCGCGCACCGCCTTAGGCTCAGCTGCGGACTTAGGCTCAGCCGGCTTGTCCTTGGCTGGCTTTGGTTTAGGCTTTGGCAGCTCCTGTTTGTCAAAATAATAAGCCGACTCCTGCCGGGTGAGCGTCAGCCGCTTGAGATCGTAGACCAGGGACTGCCGGCTGTACTCTGAAAAAGAAAGATCATTGGTGTTTATGATGCAGTAAGTCGGGCAGACCTCGGTGCAGAGACCACAGTACATGCAAAGCCCGTGATCGATCTTAAAGTCTATAAGCTCGAGCTTGCCTGTAGCTGGGCTCTTGTGAGCAGTGATGTCGATGCAGCGATCCGGACAGACCCGCTCGCACTGCCGACAAGAGATACACAGGTGCTCGCCGGTCTCTGGATTGACTGTGAGCCCCAGGCGGCCGCGAAAGTGCGTCTCCGGGAGAACCTCCGGATACTCGCCGGTGACAGGCTCGCGCAGCGCGTGTGCTGCTACCGTCTTCAGCCCCCGGTAAACTTGATAGAGGCTTGCCACAGCTCTGCCGACCAGATTGAATCCAAGCATCTTGCCTCTTAACTACTCCGTAAGATAGCCAACAAAAGGAACACGCAGGCAAGCAACTGCCACAAGCAGGATAAGAGAGAGAGGAATCAGTCTCTTCCAGCCAAAATCCATGAGCTGATCTATGCGGAAGCGCGGCAAGGTCGCCCGCACCAGAATGGCAAAAATAACCAGAAAATAAACCTTCACGATTATCCACAAGGCTCCCCAGAGAGTGTAGGGATCGACCAGGGAACAGATGAGATCCGCCGCTTGTGGGTAAGCCGGTGTTGTGAGCATCTTCAACGCGTTCTCCAGCCAACCGATGACAGCCACATCCACTGCCGCTGGCAGAGGCGAATGCGTGCCGCCCAGGAACATGACGGCGGCAATTAAACAGACGATAAACAGATTGGTGAACTCCGCCAGGAAGAAAATGGCGAACTTGATACCACTGTACTCGGTGTTGTAGCCGCTGACAAGCTCGCTCTCGGCCTCCGGAAGGTCAAAGGGGATGCGGTTGACCTCCGCGCAGGCGGCCATAGCGTAGATGCCGAAGACAAGGAGAAGACAGACGGTCAAACCAAAGGCACAGGCGGTAAGGAGCCCATCGGCCGAGACAGGAACATAACGCAAGGGCCCGCCAGCTACAGCAAAGCTGCCCGTCAACAGAAGTCCTGGCGTTCCGCCGCCGAAAAGATTCCAATGCAGGATGCCCCCGGCCTGCCTGTTGACAATCTGGACAACATCCAGGCTGCCTGCCATCAGGCAGACAGTAACGATAGCAAGCACAAGCGGAACCTCGTAGCTTACCGCCTGAGCAACACTTCTCAGTCCCCCGACAAGCGAATACTTGTTGTTGCTGGCCCAGGCGCCCATGACTATACCGACAACCGGAATGGACGAAACAGCAATTACAAAAAAGATACCCGTCGGTATATTTGCCACGGCAAAGAGCTGGTTGTTCCCTGTAATTGCCGCTAAAAGCGGCAGCAAGCCTATGATCGACGGAGCGAAGAAGATGACCGGCGCCAGCGTAAACATGACAGCATCAGCCCCGCGTGGAGTAATGTCCTCTTTGAATAAGAGCTTTACAGCATCGGCAGCGGTTTGCAGATAGCCGTCCGGGCCGTGCCTGTTGGGCCCTTTCCGCTGCGTGAAGAGAGCCAGTGCCCTGCGCTCAGCCAGCACCATGAACATGGCATTGATGGGAATAAAAACCATCACAGCGACAACTGGTGTCAGAGCGCGAAAGGTGTTGGACCAAAAAAGCGCATAGGCTTTGTTGGCGACGTTGTAATCAATGAGTGCCGGGATGACAACACCTACAAGCCAACAGGCCACCCACACGCAACCAAATATGATGCCAAGCCAGAAGGCCGTTAGCATGGCAAACTTACTTAATTCAGCTGTCGCTCCCGCCTGCCTCATAAAGGAGCTCTCGTTGCCCTGCGTTCGCCCATCCTGCCTCCAAATTACCTGTCCACATCCGGGAGAATTATATCCAGCGAGCCGAAGATGGCCATCACATCCGCGATCGGGTGCCCAACCAGTAGCTCGGGCAAAACAGCCAGGTTCGAGAAGGAAGGATTTCTCCATTTGAAGCGGTAGGCGGTGTCGCTGCCATTGGAGATGATGTAACAGCCAAGCACCCCCCGCGGCGACTCCACAGCCGCAAAACCCTCGCCCTTGCCCACGCGCAGCCCGGCGTTCTGCTTCTTGACCATGAAGGCAAGATCACCTTCAGTAAGCTCACGGGTATCTTTCTCGATCCCGCCAGGCATCTTCTCCAGGCACTGCCTGACAATCTTGTTTGATTCGCGCATCTCGCGCACACGCACCAGATACCTGTCGCGCGTATCACCAGCACCATCAAAGACCGGAACTTCAAACTCAATATCGGGATAAATCGAATACGGCTTGGTCTTTCTAAGGTCAAGCCTGATTCCGGAGCCACGCGCCGACGGTCCGGTCACTCCATAACGAATGGCTACTGCCCTGGGCAGAACTCCCACCCCCTGGGTACGCTTTAAGAAAATCGGATTGTCCGTGACGATCGCCTCGTACTCGTCCACTCTCTTGGGAAACTCCTCGGTAAAGGCCCAGACCTTCTCAAACCAGGTCGGCTTCGGCACGCGCTTCACGCCGCCGATACGGATGTAGTTGTACATCATCCGCTGTCCGGCAATCTCCTCAAAGAGGAGCAAGAGCCTGTCGCGCTCCCTGAACGGGTAGAAAGGAAATCCAAACATTGCGCCCAGGTCTATGAGGTAGGTGCCAAGCCAGAGCAGGTGCGACGAGATCCTGTTCATCTCGGCGACAAGGACACGCAGATATTCAGCCCGCCTGGGAAGCTCAACACCGTCTACGACCTCGGCTGCGCGGGCAAGCGCCCAGGAGGTAAACATACCCGAGAGGTAGTCGACTCGATCGATGAGCGCCTGGTATTGAAACCAGGTTCTGTTCTGCCCCTGCCACTCCTGGGCACGATGAAGATGCCCGACCACCGGCTCAACGTGCCTGACAAACTCGCCATCGAGGGTGACTATGAGCCTGAGCACCCCATGAGTGGCGGGGTGCTGGGGACCCATATTGATTATCATCTCATCCGTTTTCAGCCCGGATTTGGCGGTCAGCTCGGTAACCATCGCTCTCCTAGCGCATGCTCCCTGGCGACTTATCGTTCAATGCATCGACCGGCTGCCTGTAATCCCTTCGAAGCGGATAGCCTTCCCAGTCCCAGGGATTGAGGATGCGCCGCAGGTAGGGGTGCCCGATGTAGCGTATGCCAAGGAGATCATATGCCTCGCGCTCATGCCAGTTGGCTGCCGGCCAGACGCCTGCCAGAGACGGCACCACAGGCAGTGCTGCTTCCGTGAGATTCGCCTTGGGAAGGCATGCCTTGATAACAAGCTCATCAGCCCTCTGGTATGACCAAAGGTGATAGACAGAGTCGAAGGTCTCCTCCATCTCCACCCCGGAAACACAGACCAGAAAGTCCAGCTCCGTCTCCGGGCTGTCGCGCAAGAGCTCCATCACCTGTGTGAGATCGCCTGTCTCAATAACCAGAGTCTCAACACCGGCAGCCTCGGGCAACGCGGTAACGGAGATCCCGCGGCGCTCCAGAAATTGCTGGAAGCGCCCGGGCTTGTGCGCAGGCGCTGCGGCTGCTTCTTGATTCTGGCTGTCTGTCATTCCCAGAGCATCTCAAGACAAGGGCAACTATCGACCACCCGAGCCAACCTCCTTCTCCTGTCCTCCCAGGGCAAGCGCCTGCTCCAGACGGGCCTCTAAGACCAGATCCTCGACAGGCCTGCCGGTGTCGTAATCGACATAACGCACGGCACGCTGCCTGAGGGCCCTTGAGCGGCTGCCGGCAAGCGACTCTGTACGAATCTTCATCTGCAGCTTCATGAGCGCATCCAGTATTCCTTCCGGCCGGGGCGGGCAACCCGGCAGGTATACATCCACCGGAATTATGCGATCCACTCCCTGCACGACTGAATAGGAGTCGTTGAACATTCCGCCAGTGACGGTGCAGGCCCCCATGGCAATCACATACTTGGGTGCTGGAAGCTGCTCGTATAGAGTCACCAGTGCCGGAGCCATCTTGCGAGTGATTGTACCTGCCGTAATGATCAGATCCGCCTGCCTGGGCGTAGCCCGAAAGACCTCTGAGCCAAAGCGAGAGATATCGAAGCGCGACATTCCTGAGTGCATCATCTCAATGGCACAACAGGAAGTTCCAAAAGTTAAGGGCCAGACCGACCGCGAGCGTGCCCAGTTGGCAACCGGTGACAGGAAGGCGCTTAGAAACTCAATCGCCCGCTCAAGCGTGGTCAGCGTCACCGACTCTTTCAGCTCCGGCGCTAAAATGATATCGACGCCGCCCTGGCTTTCAGTCTTAGTGTTTGCTCTCTGCCTTGCCGGACTCATAAAGAACCTACTCCCATTCCAGAGCGCCCCGCCTCCAGGCATAAGCCAGCCCGAATCCCAAGATCAGGATAAAAACAACAATCTCGCTGACACCAAGCCAGGCGCCATCCTTCACAACGCTGTTGCTCAGGTAGTCGGTGGCCAGCGCCCAGGGAATGATAAAAACAATCTCGATATCAAAGATCAAAAAGAGCAGCGCATAAAGATAATATCGGATATCAAACTGTACATGCGCCTCCTGCACCGGTTTCATGCCGCACTCATACGGCTGCGTCTTAATCGGGTTGGGTGACAAGTAGCCGAAGAATTTCTGCAAGACAAAGGCCAACAGGATCATGCCCACAGCAGGCAAGAGAAAGCCCATAAGCACGAAAAGCGCTATCTGTGCCACCTGCAGATAATAAAGATCGGTGCTCATTGACCTGTCAAATCCGTTTACCTTTTCTTTGCAAAAGGCGCAGGCAATCGCCTTAAGCTACCAAGGATAGCAACTGACCTGAAGAGCTTGCCTTTAAGCTAAATTATAGCCAACTAGAGCAAGCCTATCTAAAGGCTGCTTCGCTACCGTTTCCTCTGTTTCGCTGCCCAGGGAGCTAGGCAGAAGTGGACTAGCCAACTCTTGAATTTTTCGCCCGGGGAGCGAAGCGAAGGGCTAGGCTACCCGAGCCTGCAGCGGAGCGTGTGAGAGCGGAGCAGGCGAGGGACGAAGCCTGCGGAGCGATTGCAAAATACCATGCCCATGCAGCGCAGCGGAGGGCTCGGGCCCACGAGCCTGCAGCGGAGCGTGTGAGAGCGGAGCAGGCGAGGGACGAAGCCTGCGGA
>CAYPBX010000098.1:0-8007 GCA_964409075.1 uncultured Candidatus Obscuribacterales bacterium | reverse complement strand
TCCCCGTCCATGGCGATAGCCACCATCTGCGCGTTGCGAGCCCGCGCCTCCTCGGCATTGGCCAAAGTCTTGTCGTACACCTTTCCCGGCACCAGAATCGAGATCACCGGCACATGCGAATCCAGGACCGCGATCGGACCGTGCTTGAGCTCTCCGGCAGCGTAACCGGAAGCATGGATATAGCTGATCTCCTTGAGCTTCAGTGCTCCCTCCAGCGCAATCGGATAGTTGATTCCGCGAGCGATGAAGACCATGTCATGCGCTTCGGCGTATTTCAAGGCAGCGCGCCTTATGCCATCCGCCTCGGCCAGGATCTGCTCCTGGAAGACAGGCACTCGCGCCAGGGTATTTTTGAGCTGGGCAGCCCTGGTTGCAGCAACAGTGCCTCTCTTCTCGGCCAAATAAAGAGCCAGGAGGTAAAGAGAGGTGATCTGAGCGATAAAGGTCTTGGTGGCCGCGACAGAGACCTCAATACCGCATTCAGTGACAATCAGGTTGGGAACGATGCGAGCCAGATGCGAATCAGCCCGGTTGGTGATTCCCATGGCCATAGATCCTCTGGAGATGGACTCGCTGATCGCAGCCAGAGTATCGGCCGTCTCCCCTGATTGGCTGACGGCAATGCTGAGCGTCCTCTCACCGGTCAGAAACTTGCGCGCCCTCATCTCGGAGGCGATCTCCACCTCCACCGGAATCTCGCACAGCTCCTCGATCACGTACTTGCCTACCAGTCCAGCATAGTAAGCAGTACCGCAGGCGATAATCAGGATCCGCTCGACGCGCTCGATCTCCCGGTCAGACAGCCTCATGCCGTACCTGGCGCCACCGTTGAAGTGCGGGCTGCCTTCGCTGCCGATGAAATTGACCGGCCTGCCTGAATGGCTGAGGTACTTGCTCAGGGTCTTTCTCATCACAAGCGGCTGTTCGTGAATCTCCTTGAGCATGTAATGCTTGTATCCCGCCTTGTCCATCACAAAACGATCGAGCATGAGCATCTCCGGCCTGCGCTCCACCACATGACCGTTAAAGCCGAAAAGTTTGACGCCCCCGGCGGTGACTTCAGCAATTTCACTCTGCTCCAGGCGAACAATCTTGTTGGTGTACTGGCTAACAGCAATACTGTCGGAAGCCAGAAAAGTCTCACCTTCCCCGAGCCCCACAGCAAGCGAGTAATGCTGATTGACCGCATAGATGCGATCGGGGCTGTCCTGCGCAATTACTGCCAGCGCATAGGCTCCTGCAAGCTTCATCGCTGCCCGCCGGATCGCCTCCACCATATCGCCGGTAGCCTGAAACTCCTGGCCGATTAGATGCGCCACCACCTCGGTGTCTGTTTCCGACAAAAATTGATGTCCTTGGGCGGCAAGCTCCTGCTTGATCTCCTGGTAGTTCTCGATGATGCCGTTATGGACCACGGCGACGTTGCCATCCTGGTCCATGTGCGGGTGAGCGTTCTCGTCAGACGGAATGCCGTGGGTAGCCCAGCGGGTATGACCGATTCCTACCGAGGCTGCCGGAGCCTCTTTCTCCAGGAGTCCCGCCAACCTGTCCAGCTTGCCGGCTGCCTTATAGACAGCCAGGCGTCCGTTCTCGACCAGCGCCACCCCTGCTGAGTCATAGCCTCTGTACTCCAGGCACTTGAGCTCCGATATCAACACAGGAGTAGCAGGACCGGCTCCCAGATATCCGACGATGCCGCACATTTATGGCTACACCTCCATGACCTCGGCTTCTTTGTCTTGAGTTACTTTGTCCACTTCCTTTATATACCTGTCGGTCAGCTTTTGCAGGGCATCTTCCTGGCGCTTGATCTCGTCCTCAGACACATGGGCATCCTTGAGCTTCTTCAGCTCATCGATGGCATCGCGGCGCACGTTGCGGACCGCCACCTTCTGCTCCTCAGCATACTTGCGCACCAGCTTAACCAGCTCCTTGCGCCGCTCTTCTGTCAGCACTGGAATATTGATGCGGATGACTGTGCCGTCGTTGTTGGGGGTCAGCCCCAGATCCGATCGGTGAATCGCCTGCTCGACCTCCTTGAGGCTGCCCTTGTCATAGGGCTGGATCACCAGGCAGCGTCCGTCTGGTGTCGAGATGTTGGCCAGCGACTTGAGCGGGGTCGGGCTGCCGTAATAATCCACCTCGACGCGATCGAGCAGAGCCGGGTTAGCACGCCCGGTCCTTACGGCCTGATACTCCTTGCCTAGACTCGCCACTGTCTTTTTCATCCTCTCTTCGGCTAAGGAGAGAATTTCGGTGGTAGTAGTCATAGTTATCCTCCAACACTTGCGCCTACCAAGGTGCCGATGCGATCTCCAAGGACAATCTTCTCGATTGAGCCCGGCATGGCAAAGTCAAAGACAACAATGGGAATATTGTTCTCCTGGCAGAGAGAGACCGCGGCTGGATCCATCACTCTGAGCCCCTGCCTGATCAGCTGCTCGAAGCTAATTGAGTTTATCTTCTTGGCTTCTGGATTCTTCTTGGGATCATCGCTGTATATGCCATCGACCATATTCTTGGCCATCAAAAGCACATCGGCCTTCACCTCCGCTGCTCGAAGAGCAGCAGCCGTATCGGTCGTCACGTGCGGATTGCCAGTGCCACCACCGAAGATGACCACGCGGCCCTTCTCCAGATGCCGGTGAGCGCGCAAGCGGATAAAGGGCTCGGCAACCTCCGGCATGGCGATGGCTGTCTGCACCCTGGTGTCAATTCCTTTGGAGCTCAATACCTCCTGGAGGATGAGGCAGTTCATGATCGTAGCCAGCATGCCCACATAGTCGGCAGCCGCCTTGTCCATTCCCCAGGCGCTCCCCTGCACGCCGCGGAAGATGTTGCCTCCGCCCACGACAATGGCGATCTGCACCCCCAGTCTGTAGGCTGAGAGAATCTCGGAGGCTATGCGGTTGATGACCTCAGGGTCAATCCCAAAGGTCTGCGACCCCATGAGCGCCTCTCCGGAGAGCTTAAGCACTATGCGTCGGTAGCGGATCTCGCGCATTGGGCAGTTTCAGGAGCAACCGTTGTCCGAGCTGTCCTGCGCCACCTCTCCCAGTACGAAGATGGCAAAACGCCCGGGGGTAAGCTCAGCCCCCAGCTCCTTACCCTTGCGCTTGAGAAACTCCAGGACAGTAATCCCGGGGTCCTTGACAAAGGGTTGCTCGGAAAGGCAACGCTCGGCGATTATCTTGTTGACGCGACCTTCGACAATCTTGCTTTGAATCTCAGGCGGCTTGCCGGCCAGATCTGCCTTGCCTGATTCAATGCGGCGCTCATCGGCTAGTACGGACTCAGGCACATCGCAGCGGCTCACATACTCAGGTCTGGCTGAGACAATATGCATGCCTATCTCTCTGGCCGTAGCAGCCAGCGAAGTACGCTCGACTGGCTCCTGACTCGCCAGCTCAATGAGCGCACCCATCTTGCCGCCCAAGGGATGCACGTACAAGCCGATCTGTCCGTTCTCGCCTGCAAGCTCCAGAAGCTCCATGCGCCTGACAACTATGTTCTCACCAATTCTTGCCACGGCAGAGGTCACCAGATCGGCAACGGTAACGCCATCAGCAGCGCAGGCGGCAAGCGCATCCAGCGTTTTCGGCCTGGACTTGAGAGCAGCATAGAGTATAACTTGGGTAAGCTTCAAAAAATCCGGATTGCGGGCTACAAAATCGGTCTCGCAGTTGACCTCAAGCAGACAGCCGACTCTGCCGTCATCCGAGCACATGCCAGTAACCAGCCCATCCGTGGCAATGCGGGCGGCTTTCTTGCTGGCCGCCGCAACACCCTTCTGTCGCAGCCACTCAAAAGCCCTGTCGAAGTTACCGCCGGATTCAACCAGGGCCTTCTTGCAATCCATCATGGCAGCACCCGATCTCTCGCGGAGCTCTTTGACCATGGACGCGGAGATCTCAACCATATACCGGATGCCTCACACCAAATGAGCCTGCCTATATTTCTGCTATTACGAGTCGCCCTCGCTTTCGCTACCCCGGGGGACGTCGTCTGCGCTTGAGGACGCCACCAGAGCTGGAGCCGGCTGGTTAGGAGCTGGCTCCTGTCCGCCTGCCTCCTGCATTGCCTGGTGAGGATCGGCGAGAGATGACGTCGTTCTGGAATCTTCCAGCGCTCCCTCTTGCCGTCGGCCTTTCCCTTCCAGAACAGCATCGGCAATGCTGGCAGTTATCAGCCTGATTGAGCGGATGGCATCATCGTTGCCCGGTATCACATAGTCGATACCATCAGGATCGCAGTTGGTATCAACAATCGATACGATTTTGATCCCGATTTTTCTGGCTTCCTGAATGGCGATGAGCTCGCGTCTCTGGTCCACGACAAAAAGAATATCCGTCCTGCCGCGCATGCTCTTGATCCCGCCCAGGGACTTGTCCAGCTTACTGAGCTCCCGGTTGAGAACAGCCAGCTCCTTTTTCGGCCTGCGAAAGAGATCGCCGGTATCACGCATCTCCTCGAGCTCCTTGAGGCGGTTTATCCTCAAGCGGATTGTCTCGAAGTTGGTGAGCATGCCGCCCAGCCAGCGACGATTGACATAATATGCTTCGCAACGCTTGGCCTCTTCCTCGACGATGTCGGCTGCCTGCCTCTTCGTACCGACAAATACTATGTTCTTCCCTTCGGAAGCCGATTTCTTCACAAACTCGCAGGCAGAAGACAGTGCCCTTGTCGTTTGCTCGAGGTCGATAATGTAGATTCCGTTGCGCTCCCCGAAGATATATGGACGCATCTTGGGGTTCCAACGGCGCGTCTGATGACCAAAGTGTACGCCTGCTTCCAGTAGTTGTCTCATAGTTGCTGCCGGCAAGGTTTACCCCTACTCCTTCTTAGTCCACCCTAACATGCTCCCACAAATCAATGCGCTGCCTTCTGACCTTTACCCGACAGGGACGCAGACAAGGCCGGTGCACTTGTTCTTCAGCCAAGATTACCTCTAAGCCCTGCCCCAAATCCGGACACAGACAGCCAGGCTGCCCCGGGGGACAACCCGCCAATTCTAGCATAAGCCCTGTAACCAAAGGGGTTTCTGGACAAACACTCCTTTCAATCGTTATAATGTTACAAGCTAAAGTTATGCTTAAGGACAGTAAACATACGCCTACAGGAGGTTAAGCGCTTTCATCCTTGTTAAGTTGACCGCAAAGGCTGAGCTAGCCCTCCCTATTGCAGGCGGATGTCACAGGTAGGAGGGCGCTTCTTTGTCAAAGGTTCTTGTTCTCAACGCCTCCTACGAGCCGCTCAATATATGCAGCTGGCGTCGTGCTGTGGTTCTCATACTCAAAGGCAAAGCCGAGAAAGTCGAGCATAATGGCAAGCTCATCTATACAAACCTTCATTTGCCGACGGTTATCCGCCTACGTTACTTCGTCAGAATACCCTACAAGGAGATCTCTTTATCCCGGCGCAACGTTCTGCACAGAGACAATTACACTTGTCAGTATTGCGGGGCACGCCGCCATGACCTGACCATCGATCATGTGGTTCCTAGATCGCGCGGAGGCGGCGATACCTGGGACAATGTCGTGGCCGCCTGTTTGCGCTGCAATGTGGAGAAAGGCGATCGCACACCGGCTGAATCACGCATGCAGCTGCAAAAGAAGCCCTGGCGTCCTTTCAGCCCGGTCTATTTCGAAATCACCAAACATGGCGACTCAGACCAGTACCAGTGGCATAAATATATCGCCTGGTCCTGAAGAGCATCAGTCCGGAGTGAACTTTTTCTGCCCTTCAGGCGTTTAACTAGGCAGCTCCCTTCTCAAAAACGAGCGAAACAACTCCTGACTCCGTGCTAACGGAGCGAGGCGGAGGGTTCCGAAGAGGAACCTGCAGCCGAGCGTGAAAGGAGCGGAGCGGCTAGGTAAGGTTATGATTGTGGGCTTGAGCACCCAGAGCCAGGCGGCGCCGCAGCTGGCTGGCAACAGACAGGTGAGTTCCTCCGTGGCCTCCTTGACTGAGTCATTCGCAGAGATTCTCATCGACATCCAGGCAAATGATGTCGGCGACAGGCTCTTTACATACAGAATTCCGGATCATCTGCGCCCGGAGACATTTGTAGGCGCGCAGGTGCTCGTTCCCTTCGGGAACCACGCTGCTGTGGGAGGTTATGTCATTTCGCTTAGATCAAGCTGCCCGGACGGCATCGTTCCCAAGGAGATAAGCGATGTGCTGGATACATCTGCGCTGTTTGATCGCCACTATGTAGATTTTCTCCACTGGGTGGCAGACTACTATGCAACCAGCCTGTCCCAGGTTATTCAGGCAGCAGTACCGCGTTTTTTCAGCCCGCGCTTGAAACGTATAGTCCGCCCCGGACCCTTTGTGCCCAATAACGGCAGCAGAATCAAGTTAAACGATCGGGCCTCAGAGAAGCTGCTTGCTTGCGTCCTGCAGGCTAAAGCAAAGCCCCTGACAGTACAAACGCTAAAAAGACGCACGCATCTGCCCCAGTCACAGTTCTACAGGGCCCTGGCGAGACTGAGACAGGAGCAGCTGATTGAACTTAAAACCATCACCGGCACCATCGCCAGGCCCAAGCTTGTCAATCAGGTTCTTGCCACTGGTGCTGCAGCATCAACCAGGCGGCAAGAAGAGATTCTCAATCTGATCAGCCGCTCCGGGGGAAGCATATCACTGCCGGATCTGCTGAAAGCAGCCGGCACTACATACGCCACCATTCACAGAATGGCCTCAGCCGGACTGGTGTACCTGATTGCAGCCGAAACCTTGAGGGATCCGCTCGAGGCGCTTGAAACTGCACCAGGCAGCGATGAGCCGGAGCTCACCGAAGATCAGCAAGCCGTAATGTCCGTGCTGGATCTGCAACTGATCCAGACCCTGAGCGGAAGCGGAAGAGACTCGGTTTGTGAAGATGCCACCATCCCCTGGTTGCTGCACGGAGTGACCGGCTCTGGCAAAACAGAGATCTACATGCGTCTTATTCGGCGCACCTGGCAGATGGGGCGCAGCGCTCTTCTTCTCGTGCCGGAGATCAGTCTCACGCCACAGCTGGCCAGCCGGATGAGAGCTCGGTTTGGTGATGGAGTCGCACTCTGGCACAGCGCGCTGTCCGATGGAGAGCGTTATGACACCTGGAGGCGTCTGGAGGCTGGCTCAGTAAGGCTTCTCATCGGCGCCCGCTCGGCCGTTCTCGTCAAAATGCCTGACCTGGGGCTGATCATCCTGGATGAGGAGCACGACGGCAGCTACAAGCAGGTAAGCCCTGCTCCCCGCTACCACACTCACCGTCTGGCTCTCGAGAAGGCGCGCCGGTCAGGCACCCTGATCCTTCTGGGCAGCGCTACACCCGATGTATCCACCTACTTCAAAGCCAGAGAGGCCGGACGGCTGCTGGCGCTGCCCCGGCGGGTGCGGCAGCAGCAGATGCCAGAAGTTACGCTCATCGACATGCGCGCCGAGTTCCTCTTTGGCAACCGCAGCATTTTCTCCCGCACGCTCAGGCAGGCGCTCGCCGACTGCCTGGAGGCAGGTGAGCAGGCCATACTCCGTATGAACCGCCGGGGCTTTGCCAACCATGTCTTTTGCCGCGCCTGCGGTCTTGTAGTGAAGTGCCGCAACTGCAGCGTTTGCCTGGTTTTACATCAAAGGACGACAGCAGGCAGAAGCAGCAGTCGCTATCTTGCCTGCCATCACTGCGGCTTTCAGCAGGGCATGGAAACTCAATGTCCTGGTTGCGGCAGCCCCTTTCTCAAGGAGTACGGTCTGGGCACCCAGCGTGTGGAGAAGGAGCTTGCTGCCATTTTCCCTGCCGCCCGCCTCATCCGCCTGGACAGCGATGTTGCATCGCGCAAAGGCGCGCACGAGAAGGTTTTGGGGTCCTTCTCAGCCGGAGAGGCCGACATACTCATAGGCACACAGATGGTCGCCAAAGGGCTCGATATCCCCACCGTGACCTTGGTGGGAGTGCTGGCGGCCGATGTGGCCTTCAATCTGCCCGACTACCGCTGCCTGGAGAGAGGCTTCCAGCTCATTACA
>CAYPBX010000097.1:0-8064 GCA_964409075.1 uncultured Candidatus Obscuribacterales bacterium | reverse complement strand
AGCGGCTCTGCCTGGCGACCAAGCTTCCACCAGCAGCCCCAAGAGTGTCAAACTGGTAGGTGCCGGCGAAAGGACCCCTCTCCACAAAGGTACAAGATATGCGAGCGAGATTGCAGAGTTCAACCATGATTAGGTCTCGCGGGTAGTAGCCGTTCCAGATGATCGTAAGAGACGGCTTGAGTCGAGCCAGAATTGCTGCATAGTACAAACGGCAGAAATACAGGGCTTGTCGCCTCCGCTCACGTTCTACTGCGCTTTGCTCCGGCAAGAAAAGTCGCTCTTCCCGCTCGAGAAGAAGAGCATCATCCAGCGAGGAGTCCGGCAGGCGCTCTGGTGCATCAGTCTTCTGCAAGCACGCCAACCATACGTCATCCAAAGTAGCGCTCAGGGGAAGTACGGGTACGTCCACCGGCGCAGGCAGCTCCCCGATCAGCATATAAATTATCTCGCAGCCCTTCTTCCGCAAGGAAAACCGGACACGCTCGATGTGAAAGGCGTCTCTGGGATCCACGAAAGGACCGCTGCTGCAGTGAAAAAGAATCCGCGGGGCGCTGGGCAACAGCGGCGTGACAACGCGCGCATTACCGCCACCTGTGTTGAGCGATTGCATTCGACCAGGTCGATTCACGGGCAGGCGACCTTCAAAGGTCATGTGAGTGAAGTGTCGGCACTCAATGATAGAGTTTTACCACAACTAAAACCGTCCCGGCTCCTGTGCTCAAGCTCAAAAGCGGACCTGATAGTTGACGCTCTAGTTTGCGCAAGCGAAGGAAACATCAAGAGAGCCTGGCTTGTTGGCAAAGTCGGTGCAGCCCTTCCAGCACGACAACATAAAGAATCAAACTCGCTATTGCCCTGCTGTATGATCACGATCTGTATCCTCTGGGTGGCAGCTGTAGCCTTACTCTTCGACCAGCTTGAGCATGCGACTGATAATACCCTGCGAATTCTGGACACCGGGCGCCTGCGGTGTGGAAACATTCACCCTAGCAATTGTCAGAGAGCTGTTATCTGAGGTAGACCGGCTAATCCTGGTCCTTCCATCCAGGAAGCTGTCCTACCTCCGGGGACAGCTGCCAGATTCAGCAGGCTTAAAGCTGGAGCCATTGGAGCAGCCTGGCCACGGGGGTCAGCAGGCCTTGCTCAGAAAAGCAGCATTGGCGGCATTCAGGTACACGGGTGACAGCCCATTGCTCTCCTGGCTTTCCGCCCTCTGGAAGAGAACTATCACAGCGCGACTGCGAGAGCTTGTCGCCCAGCACAAAGCCAGTCATTGTCTCTACACATACACCATTGCACAGTCGCCTCCTGAAATAGACATTCCACTGGCTGCCTGCGTCTCAGATCTACGTTGGCATTACCGCCCGAGCGACTGGCCAGCCCCGGCCAATCTGATTCTGGAAAGATTCTTCGCACAGTGGCTCAACAAAGTCAAACTTCTGATGCCGGTATCAGAAATGGTGGCTGCAGAGATTAGGCAGGTTTTTCCTTTTTACCAGGGCAGGCTGAAAACTGTTCCCCACGGCACCGACCCCTTCTTGCTTGACCGACTGTCCCAAAGGTCCACCGCAACAGCTCAGGACAAACAGGAGACGCCGATATTCTACTACCCTGCGCTGGTCTCACCGCACAAGAACCATCTGAGACTTTTGCAGGCAGCGGCCTTGCTAGCCAAGCATGGCGAGAACTTCAGGATTTTCCTCAGCGGCCGAGACACCGACAGGCTGCTTACCAGAGCATCCCCATACAAGGAGATTGAAGAGTGCAGACAGTTTTACACTGCCAACATAAGCACACTTACTGGCCGCATTCAATGCCTGGGCAACATTAGCCGGGATCGAGTTTACGATCTTTACAGCAGTTGCAGTGCCGTTGTTCTGCCATCGCTCTACGAGGGGTTCGGTCTTCCCTTACTGGAGGCTCTCGCTGCGGGTTCTTACGTCATCTGCTCCAGAATTCCTGCATATCTGGAACAGATCGGCCGCTATGATCTTGACGGTGTCGTGGCTCTTTTCGAACCAGAGAGCACTTCCGACCTGGCTGAACAGATGCAAATTGCACTGGCGCAAGGAAGAGATCGCCAGAATTCTATCGAGAGACTCAGAGAGCAACTGTCGCAATGGACCTGGCAACATGCAGCAAGAGCTTATTTTGAGGAGCTCTCCAAATTGCATTGAGCAATTGTTATCATAGTCCCTCAGGTCGACCGGTGGCCATCAGCATAAGCTTCACATGGCAGAAAGGCTGACTCCAATCGAAATGAACGCCGCGCGCGTCCTCGTCTTATCGCAACGAGCGCTCAATGAGAGCGAAGCTGCCTATCTAGAACGCTATCGCTTCGCTCTCCGCGACCGGGGCGCTGAACTGATAGCGGTGGTAGACGCGCCAGTAGGAGTTGAGCATGACTTTCCCTGCATTACCATTCAGCGCGACCTGATTCACCACTGGAGACAGTCAAAATCAAGTAGCACAGATCTCGCCTTGCCTTCTATCGAGCCCCAGGAAGAGGAGCGCCTGCTCGCGCACCTGCGCAAACGAATAGGACCAGAACAGGACAACCAGGACCGCTGTCGGCGGCAGTTGATCCTAAGCTTCAACTTTCATCTAATCCTGGCCACACTTGCCCTGACTCGCCCTTCGTTAGTCATCACGGGAATAGGGAAGGCTCCTGCAGCCATCATACTGCGGCGATTCGCTCGACTTTTGAGCTGTCCTGTCATCTACTTCGGTCGGGGGCCATTTCATAATACGCTTTTAGCGCCGGTTGATAAAAACAGGAATTTGATTGTTCGCTCTACAAGTCCCTCCATAGAAGAGGATATGGCACCTTGGCTAGCAGTCATGGAACGTCTGGCAGCGAGCTACCGCCAGAAAGGATCGACCTGGATTGAGCAGCCGAATCGTCTCGGGCCGAAGGTCCTCAGGCATCGCCTCAATATCCCTGATAGTGCTCTGGTTGTCCTGTTTGTCGGGCAGAACGGTACAGAATGGGCTCCCGGGCATTTCCACCACTCCCTGGATGCATTCAAATGGCTCTTATCCGTTCTGGATAAGAGGAAGAATCTCTTTATCATCGGCAAGCACCACCCGGCAACAGGTCGCAGCCCGGAAGAATACCGGGCCGCCGCAGCTGGTCGAGCCGCCTGGCTGACCGATGTGTCGCTTGCCGACTGCCTGGCGGCAGCAGATCGGGTGGCCGGGGTAGACTCGACCGTCCTTTACGAGGCGCTTTTGCTGGAGAAGCCGGTTCTTGCGCTGGGCGACTGCCTGTTTAAAGGGCAGCAAATCGCCTACGAGATAGAAGATATATCCACCGCAGACAGCGTAATCAGAGCCTGGCTGGAAGCCGACCAGCTAGAGGCACGCAAGAGGAGATGGCTGGAGTTCGGGGCATACCTGCTCTCCACAGTGCTTTACGCCATGGATCCGCCTCATGAGAACCTGGGTATGCGAGATGCGATCGATGCAGCTGACCGAACGGCGGAGCTGTTGAGGACGACCACAGCAATTGATTATAGCCTTATCAGTCAACCTGAAATTCCCCAGATTGCAGTTAAGTCCGTGAAAGAAGCGCTTGAGCCATGGGTAAAGTTATAACTACCAGAGTCAATCTGCTAGGCTTAGGGCTCAGACTCAAGCGGTTAGGCTCCGGACAATACTACAAGACCACCAACTGTATTCATGCCCAGGCAGACAAGCCCAGCGCCCGAAGGTAAGGTTAAGTGGCAAGCGGATCTGGATCGACAAGGTGACAATGGACGCATCACTATGACCTGCCAAGCTCTCAGCCAGCCAGCCAGAAGGCTGCTCCTGATTACCCTGGCGCTCCTGACCTTGAGTAATACTTGCCTGGCTGTCGAATTGCAGCCTGGATCCAACCGGATTCACTCTCAAACGATTGAAAGATCAGCTGCAGATCTCCTGCCCTACCTGCCTGAAGGCAGGCTCAAGGAGAGACCGCAAAGCGTCACAATCTACCAGATTGACGACGGACCGCTCAAAAACCGCCAGCCGATTCTCTTTGTACATGGGCTGCGCGCAGAGTACAGAAAGTGGTTTCGCTGGGGCAAGGTAATCAGGCGCTTTCGGGACTATCCTGACTTTGCGCGCCAATACAAGGTTTTTCTTGTCCACTACGACAGCACAGAGTCCCTATCCCGTACGGTCCCTCAGTTCAAAGAAGCCTTTCTCTCCTTCCACGAGACGGTCGGCAAGCAACCAGTGACAGTAATGGCGCTCTCGCTGGGCGGAAACCTCGTCTGCCAGGCCATGCTCGATAAGCAAATAGACAGGGCGATAAGAATCGTCTTTGCCTTCGGCACGCCGTTTCACGGCTCGCCCATCTTCTGCCCGGACTGGTTCCAGTGGAGCCTCTACAGAAATTTCTATCTGCCCTGGACCCGCATCGATCGCAGCCTGACCTACAGGCTTTACTTTGCGCGCAACCCAAATCTCATCGAGGATCTGAAATGGGACAACTGTGATGGTAATCTGCCCGAGGAGGGCAGATTTCGCTCACTGCTTCCCCTGGGACCGCGCGGAAATCTCAAAGCAGAATCGAACACCAACCACGCTCTGGCAAAGATTAACAACAATCCAGCCCTGCCGCGGCGCAAATTCATCCTCTACGCCGGCTACATCCCCAATCCTTACCTGAGGAGCCCGTTCAGTTGCCATCTGGAGCTGTCGCTCCTCTATCCGTACAGCTTTGTAATGACTAAAATTCCAGCTCACCTGGCCAGGGAACGGCCCGTCCTCAAGATGCTCAACCGGGACATCACACGCGTGATTCCCGGCGACAGCGTCAGGTCACTTTCTGCATTCCCCTATATCTACGGGCTGAACGACGGCATCACTCCAGTTGCCAGCGCGCTCATGCTGCCCAACCACGTCTGTCGCGACAATCCGGCGGCCAGTGAAAAGGATCTGGGCAAACTGAGCAATCTTTGCGATGTAAAACTGGCGCGTGTCTTCAAAGGAGCAGATCATCTGGTTTTTATAGAGGGCTACCTGCCGCCGCGCGGGCACAGGCTCCTCATCGACAGGCTCCACCCCGAGCACGGGGCGAGAACCGTCTTCGACTGGATGCTCTCGGATCTCATGCGCCTGGACATGGAGGAAGAAAAGCTGGCCCGCGGCAGCGCTACCTTGCCTGCCAACCCTGCTGGAGTCGGCTCAACCTCGCAAGAGGTACGGCGTCAGATACCAGAGCTGGACTGACCTTCCGGACTGCCAGTAACGTCATGCAGTTTGGAGCCGTACACCCGACCATCTTTTAGAGCGCGCCGGTTATGACATCAATACGGCGCTTGATGTCATCAACTATATGGCTTGGATGCGGCATCGGCTCCGGTCGTCCCAGCCGGGCTGCATGGTCGTAGAGAGCCGCGCTAATGTTGAGAAAAAAGGGATGGAAGCCGTAGTGAAGCATCTCCGCATATGCCTTGCCAGCGCTCCAGCCTTCCTTCTCGATCCTCCAGGCGCCGACCATGAGCCCCGTCCGGTCCTGGCCCTGGCGGCAGTGAACAAAAACAGGCTGATTGGCGGGATCATCTACAAGCACAAGGAATCTGCGCACCTGAGATCTGGAAGGACTCTCAAAGACGCTCATGGGAATATGTACAAATTTAAGTCCCAGGGCCCTGGCAAGGCGCGATTCCTCCTCTACGGTTTCATCGACATTGCGTAGATTAACAACGGTACGCACGCCAGAGGCCTTGAGCAGGCCAAGACCACCGGGCTCAGGTTGCGCTCCCCTGACCAATACTCGCGAGACAACACCCAGGTTGGGCACCCTGCGCGCTGCTTGTTTTAAATTAGCGAAATCGAGTCCTGTTTCCCCGGCAAGGCAATTGGCGGGAGCAAGGCTCAATATGGCCGCTGACAGGGCGGCAAATAACCCATAGCAAGATCGTCTCATTTGCTGGCTACCTTCAATAAAAATCGTACGCAAAATTATTCGACGCAGTCAAGTAGCAACTGTTCCGGGTGGCACAAATTAAGGAACCAGAACGGCAGCCCCTGAAAGACGCCCGGCACGCAGATCCTCAAGCGCCTGATTGGCATCTGCCAGGGCATAAGTCCGGCAGGAGATGCGGATCGGGGCAGAGGCTGCCACAGACATGAACTCGCAGGCATCCTGACGGGTAAGGTTGGCTACAGAGCGGATCTGGCGCTCCCCCCAGAGGATCTCATACGGAAATCCCGGTATGTCGCTCATGTAGATGCCAGCCAGAACAACCACTCCGCCCTTGCGCACCGACCTCAAAGCTGGCGGCACCAGGGAGCCGACCGGAGCAAATATAATTGCCGCATCCAGCTCATCAGGCGGGTTCTCATCGGCGCCGCCTGCCCAGACCGCTCCCAGCTCCCTGGCAAATTTCATGCGCTCCCTGTCGCCGGGACGCGTGAAGGCATAAATTTGCCTGCTCTCATGGCAAGCCACCTGTGTAATCAGATGCGCGGCAGCTCCAAAACCCCAGAGTCCAATCTTCTCGCCATCCCTGGCCAGCTTGTAGGAGCGCCAGCCAATGAGCCCGGCACACATCAAGGGCGCTGCCTGCACATCGTTGTACTTATCCGGCAGCCGAAAACAGTAGGCCGCCTCGGCAACCACATACTCAGCATAGCCGCCGTTGCGTGTATAGCCGGTAAATTGTGGCTTGTCGCAGAGGTTCTCCAGACCAGACCTGCAGTACCGGCAGAGCATGCAGGAGCTCGCCAGCCAGGCGATGCCCAGCCTATCCCCTGTCTCCAAGGCTTCAACATCGGCAGCGGCACCTTCTAAATAGCCGACAATCTCATGACCGGGGACAAGCGGATAAGAGGTTTGCCTGAGCTCGCCATCAACTACATGCAGATCGGTTCTACACACCCCGCAAGCGGAGACGCGCAAGAGCACCTGACCTGGACTTAAATCGGGAACAGGCAGCTGTGCTGCCACAAGGGGGCTTCCCGGTTGCTCGAGAACCATGGCCTGCATCGGTCACCGCCTCTGATACCACCGCCTGGCTCTGTCATGTTACCAGCGCTCTCCTGCTGCCCTCGACAGTCCAAATACTGTTGATAATCTTAAAATTTGCTAATTTTAAACCCGCCGCTTGTCGATCACAATCCGGCGGAGTAATCGGTGGGCAAAGGAATGACAAGCATTTTCAGCTTGTCAGCATCTTTGCGATACCCTTGACTGAAAATTTTAAAATCGTTTATATTGGCAAATCTTTTGTTTTCTATATACTTAATAGCCAGGGAGTTTAATCTTTCCTTTATATTCCCGTCCAGCATCCCGTATCCGTGTCCCGCCCAATCGGGATGGAGGTTTTTCGTTAATGCGCATAGAATTGCTATACACTCCTGGCTGCAGCTCATACAAGAAGGCTCTCGATGTTCTGGAGACGGTCATTGCCGAAGAGCGTCTGCCTATTCCTGTTGAGCTGGTCGATTCAGATTCGGGCGACTATCGGCCTGCAGCCTCACACACCATCCGCGTAGATGGTGTCGACTTCGATGACCTTCCTGTCGCGCCGCAGGGGGAGTACTGCCGCCTCTACAGCACCAGAGCTGGCATCTCAAGCTATCCTTGCGTGGAGCGTCTGCGCGAGTTTCTGCACAACGCCTGGCGTGAGCTGACCTCTGTAGCCTGGAACAGAGTCTGAGCGTTGCCTGCCTCTACCCTCAGTTACGGACCCACCTGATAAATGTAGAGCTCTCCCAGCCGGGCGAAGTATAGAGCGCTCCTGGCTCTAATGCCGGTCAGACTTGTGAGATCCTGCACATAGCTCTCCAGTTGCAGGCGATGTCTGTCTGCCTGCCTGCAAATCTCGCTGCTATCAAACCGGTCGGTCTTGTAGTCCACCAGCCACCAGCTCCCTTCTTTATCCTCAAGCAAAAGATCCGCACGTCTCGAGATGACCTGGCTTTGCGCATCTACAATGAGGTAAGGCGGCTCGTGCAGGCGTCTTCTTGCAGTCAGCATAAGCTCATAGAGGCTACTGTCCTCAAAGAGCTTGAAAAGCCCCTCGCCTTCTGCAATTAAACTATCTGCCACCTTGCAATCGACCGCAC
>CAYPBX010000096.1:0-8082 GCA_964409075.1 uncultured Candidatus Obscuribacterales bacterium | reverse complement strand
GAGATGTGTATAAGAGACAGCCAGAAGGCCCGGTGCCAGCTGCCGCCCTGCTCGAGAAATCTGTATACTGGATCGCACACGATATCCCGGGCCTGGGTAGCGGGATTCATGTACTCTGCGTAGCCGTACTTCAGAATCCAGCCGTAATATGAGTTCCACCAGCCTTGTCGCGGCGAGTGGGGATCCCGGTCCTTCTCGGTGTATCGGTGATGAGCGCGATGAATAGTGGCCCACCAGACAGGCGAGCCTTCCAAGGCCAGGTATCCTCCAAGAACCCAGAAGTACTCCACCATCTTGTGGCATCGGAAGGATCTGTGCGACAGCAAGCGATGATAGCCGATGGTTACCCCCAGCATGTGCCAGGCGTAAGACACCACAAATGCGGCCACGAAAAGTATCAAGCTTGTGATCGTAAACCCTCCCCAGCTATTGTCTTGGTCGTTGACAAGGTTGTGCTTCTCTACATCTGTCGCCGATCTGCCTGCACAACCACAACAGCCTCGCCGGGTTGCCCTGCAGGCCTGGTCAGAACTCCACCGCCGGTCTGGCCGGCATGCGGTCCTATTTTATTTCTACCTTCTCGGTCTGGAGGGATTTACAACAATCTGCCTTCCCTCGACGGACTGTCCGTCGAACATCTTGACAGCGTTTTCGGCCTCGGCCTGGTTGTTCATCTCCACGAAAGCAAAGCCGCGCTTGCGACCTGTCTCTCGATCTGTCGGTATTGCTACCGACACAACTCCTCCAGCCTGTGAAAACAACTGCTCTATATAAGCTTCGTCAACAGCGAAGGGAAGGTTGCCTACGTACAATTTCGTATTCATTAATCAATCAATTCTCACGTTGAACTGCGGCAAGGGACAACAAGAAAAAACTGCCACAGTATGCTTTTGATGAAAGCACAGGGTAAGTATGGCAGTTTTAGGCAGGAGCTGCTGGGTTTACAGCCAAGATGAGACATTAATTCATCAGAGGAGTTCGTCCGGGACATCCAGTTGTAAGCCGGTTAGGCGGAAGTGTTGCTTTTCCGCGCTGGGCCTGTGGTTGGAGGAATCCAGCCTATCCCTCGTTGCCTCGCATTGTCTCGGCCCAGTTGATGTGGAATCTGCCTGCCGCCAGGCGGACCCAGACGAGGCGCCGCGGCGGTGTTCGGCGGATGTGATGATAGAGGAGCCCTGCCCTCTCGTAGAAACCGCGCGTGTGAAATGTATTGGGAAGCCCCAGGGAGACTACATCGAAGTGATGGCACAGCTCGTGGCAGAGTGTGCTGAGCAGTGTTCCAAAGGAGGTGGGTTGGCGGCGAACTGGCGTGCGCATCCACAGCCGGATGCGAGCAGTTTGGGGATCATAATCTCCGAAGAGTTCATGGACGGAGCTTTCGGTGACGCGGCGCGGGCGGACGCCCAGCACTTTAACCGCTGGGCAGGGAGACTGAAAAGCTCCTGCAACTGCCGCAGCGAGCGCATCGGCGGCTGACTGGACGCTTTTGAGGCTCTCGTCAGCGAGCGCTTTCTCGAGGTTGCGGCAGTGGGCGGCAAGGGCCTGCGCCGGGGGAAGAGGGACTTTCAAGAGGCGGTCACTGCACTCATACTCTCGTTTCCTCTCTGCCCTTCTCGGTACTGGATCAGTAATCATGGCTGTCAGAGTTTCCTGTTAGTAAAAACGATAGCATGCGTGGACCACCCACGAGACCGCTTTTCCAATATGCCGATAAACGCCTGGGACCGCTCCCTGTACTGCCTTTCGGGAGATTGTGATTGTATCAGATGCAGTCTTGGCCGGAGGGGAAATTTTGACATCTTCCTTCTCCCGTGGGATAATACATCAGGCTTTCGCAAGATCCAGTCCCCGGTGTTGTCATAAGCAGTTTAGCGAGACGCAAGCCGGAGAAGCTCAAAGGCGCTTCATAATGGTCCGGGCGGGTTGGCGGAATAGACCGAGCAACAGGAACTGGCCCGTATGGCCGGGATTTATAGAAAAGGATATACATGTTAAATAGCTTTGCTGAGCTTGGCTTGTCCAGGCTGACTTTAGACGCATTACACGATACAGGTTTCACTGAGCCGACTGAAATACAAAGAAAGACCATTCCCCTCATTCTGTCGGGGCGCGATGTCGTAGCATCAGCCGAGACCGGCTCCGGCAAGACGGCAGCTTATGCTTTGCCTATCATTGAATGTCTGGAGAGGCCTGATGCAGGTCCGCGCGCGCTGGTTCTGGCGCCGACTCGCGAGCTGGCGCTTCAGGTGGAGAATCAGTTTAAGCTTTTCGGCCAGCACGCTGGAATGAGAACTGTCACTTTATATGGTGGCACTGGCTTTGAGGCTCAAATCAAAGCATTGAGGAAGGGCGTGGACATTATTGTGGCCACGCCGGGCAGATTGCTTGACTGTATGCGCAGGGGATACGCAAATCTGTCTGCTGTCGAGATATTGGTGCTGGATGAGGCGGATCGGCTTTTGGATATGGGTTTCATGCCGCAGGTGAGGAGAGTAGTTGCTGCTTTGCGTAATGATCGAGCGACCCTTTTGTTTTCAGCGACCATCGACAGCGCCGTCGAGCGGATTGCCGCAACATATATGGTAGAGCCTGTGGTTGTGCGGGTAAACACAGACCGGATTGAGCCGGTCGAGATTGATCAGAGCGTTCACCATGTCTCCGAGTTCAGCAAGGATGCATTGCTGGCTCGCTTGATAAAAGAACGAGATATGCAATACGTTCTGGTGTTTACACGCACGAGGCGCAAAGCTTCCTGGGTGAGAGACAGGCTCTGCGATTCGGGCATCAGAGCCGAAGAGCTCCATGGTGATATCGCTCAAAGCCAGCGCGAGAAGACCCTGACTAGATTCAGGAACGGCCAGTTTGTAGTTCTGGTGGCAACTGATGTTGCTGCCCGCGGTCTGGATATTCCATCGATCAGTCATGTGATCAACTATGACCTCCCGGACTCGCCTGAGGATTATGTGCACCGCATAGGCAGAACAGGAAGGGCCGGGCGATCCGGTGTGGCTCTTTCCTTTGTCTGTCTGGAACAGAGGCATCTGATACGAGACATAGAGAAGCTAATCGGGCGTCCGCTCGACTCGCAAGGGGGCCGTCCTTTAAGCGCGCAGATCAAAATGCGAGGAAGATTCCGCAGGCGCAGGATTGGTTGATCCTTTTGATGTGCAGTAACTTTCCGTCCTGCGTAGGAAGGCGCTAGGGCTCAGCAGTTGTTGCTTCCTCATGGCGACGAGACCTTATCTGCCAGAGGTGCACGGTTACATACGCAAGGAGCGAGCAGACGGTGGCTGTCAGCGACAGCGGCAGTTGCCAGCGGTCGAAGGGAGTTACCGATGGTAGAAAATGATCCCAGCCCGCAAGATATTGCGGCAGCCAGAGCCCTGCGCCGACGACCATGGCAGCGAGAGCGGGTAGCCCGCTTTTAGGGTGAGTATATATGCCGAGCGTGAGCGGAACAAACAGACCCACCATGGTAATGGAGTATGCGCCTTCTAGAAGTGAGTAGGCGCTCTCTCCGGAATAAGCCATCGCGAGGCTGCAAGCAGCAATGAAAAGAACGCAGAGACGATTCAGGGACAGGTTGGAGATGCCGATAGAAGGAAGCTTGCTGAGAAGGTTTTGAGCGAGCACGGTCGCCGGAGACAGTATGGCGCTGTCGATTGTCGAGAGTACAGCGGACATGAGGACGACTGAGAATGTTACCGCCATTGCCGGGTGCATGAAGGCATGGGCGAGGGCAGGAAGAACAGATCCGCTGATCTGCTGCCCAAACAGTGTGGTGGCAGCCAGCCCCATGAGAACAGGAAGCATGCCGAAGACCAGGTAGGCGATACCGGCGCACCAGCAGGCAGCCTGCGCCACACGTGCGCTGCGAGCTGCAAACACACGTTGCAAGAGATCCTGTCCAGCCAGGTTGCCGAGCGCTCCTGCGCAGAGCACTGCTATCCAGCCCCAGAGCTCCCTTGGGGCGGAGGCAGGTATCCAGGTCAGCTTTTCGGGAGCCTGATCCGATAAGGTGGTGACGATGTGCCAGAAGCCCTGCCAGGCATCACCCTGTCCAGCGCTTGCCAGAACGTTGATGGACAGAATGACGAGCCCGACTAGAACCAGCGAGATCTGCAGCGCATCGGTGATGGTAACTGCCCACATTCCGCCCATGAGTGTGTAGCCGGTTCCGACCAGAGCTACCAGAGCTATGCCGGACTCCAGCGGCAGACCGAAAAAAAGATGGAGCATCTGGGCAAGCGCCACAAACTGAGCAGCTATCCAGCCGAAGTAGCTGGGGATCATAATAAGAGCTGAAAGCACTTCGGCAGTGGTGCCGAACTTGCGGTGGAAGAAGTCCGAGACCGTCAAAAGGCCCATCTCCCAGAGAGGCCGAGCATAGAACAATCCCGCCAGAATGAGGCACAGCCCCGCGCCGATCGGATCCAGGGCCGCTTTGCGCACGCCTTCGTGCGCGACCTCAGTTGAGACAGTCAGAATTGTTCCGGCCCCGAACCAGGTGGCAAGCAGTGTGGCCCAGGCCAGCGACAACGGCAAGCGGCGCCCTGCTACCACATAGTCTTCGGTATCCTTGATCTGCCGCTGGGCATAAAAGCTGAGTGCATACATCACCCCGACGTAGAGAACAATAGTTACTCCAAGCAGGATCTGCACCGAGTGAGAGATATGGGCGTCAGTCACCCGCGTGGGCTACCTCAGCAAGGCTTGATGAAGAGCAGATTGGTGAACCCTTCTTTCAGGACAGGACGATAGCGTAGCATGCTCCTCAAATTTAACCTTCTTCGCTGCGGCAAGAAAATCCTGTCCTGTCCGGTCAGGTCACCGGCATGTCATGAAGTGCGGGCAGCTTGAGATGACAGGCGGGGGTTCCGGGGTCAGAAGATGATCGATAATGTTGGAGTTGCCAGTTCAGCAAGTAAGCCTTCTCTGGAGTGCGACGTCCCTGAAGGTTTCTGCATCCTCAACTGGAGCGCTGGTGAGCCTGCTGGCGATTGCAAAAGCAATAGCGACCCGGCTGCGAGGATGATGAGAAAAAGGTTGAGCGATTCATTTAAGGACGGGCGGCTCATACAGGCACCCGGACGCATCCACGGCGCTGAGCATGTGCTGTCGAGTACAGCTATGTTGCCATGACCTGGGGTCCCTATGCGGTCAGATACGGGCACAGGCCGATCCTGACTCTTGCTCTTGGTAGCGCCTGGCTTGTGGCTACACTGCTTTTAATACCTGATGCCATTGCGCTCTTACCGGTGGTGCCCAACCAGGCGGTCTGGCTCCTTCGCCTTGCTGGTCAGTGGCTTTCTGCAGCTTTCCTGTGGGCAATCGGTCTGATCTCCCTCCTGTATCTTCTCAGAGCTGTGAGCGGGCCTGTCGTCATCAACGATCGTGGTATCAAGCTGTGGCGCTTTGGTGGGCTGCTGCCGTGGAATGCGATTGCAGCGTTGTCTGTCGACAGGCAGCCGTTTTTTGAAAAGCTGCTCCTTCTCAAGGCACCGGTATGCCGCCTGGCGATGTACGAGAAGAGAGGGCAGCGCCTGGTTCCCCGCTATCTGCCTTCTTTTCTGTTTGACGGGGATCGCTTTCGCTCTCTTGTAGCCTGTGTGGCTCAGAGAGCTCATGGCTTCATACCCGACGGCCTTCTGGTTGTTGTATTCAGACCGGAGGAAGGCATGAGGCTCAGCAGGCTCTATGCGCGGGCAGGCAAGCTCAGGGTGGCTCTGGCCGTTATCATTGCCGTCGGGCTGTTTGTCTTTCTAAACCGCAAGGCTACTGTCAACTACCAGTTCAATAAGGGGACGGTTGCCTTCAGGCAGGGAGACTACCAGGCAGCCACCAGGTTCTACCGGCTATCCCTGGCTTGCGATCCGCACTTTGCTGTAGCGTGGGATCAGCTGGCCAGGTCCGAGTTTCGTCTGGGACGTCAGCAGGAGGCGAAGCGCTGCTGGATTGCTGCCCTGAAAGCAAAACCGGATCTGGTGCGGTCGAAAATCGGTCTGTCGTCCATCTACATGCAGGAGGGGGACCATGACAGAGCCAGGCAGCTTCTCTGGAGGTCCATACGGCTGGAGCCCGAAGAGACCGCCGCCTATCTAAATCTGGTTGTGCTGGAGTTGAAAGCCGGGCACCCTGGTGAGGCAGAGCGCATCGCCAGAAGGCTGGTCGAGACCGGCAGGGAGACGGCAAGGTCCCGATGCCTCCTGGCGCGCGCCCTGGTTGCCTTGAATCGTCCTGGCGAGGCGCATGCCGTGCTCTCCGGAATCGACAGGTCGCTCCTGTCTGTAGATGAGAGGCAGCTCTACGACCTGGCGGCGGCGGAGGTTGCACGCGCCAGGATTGGCTCTGCCGAGATCCAGACAAATGGGCCTGTCGTGCCAGGGCTGGCTCCAGCGACCGCTGAAGGGGAGAGACAATGAGATCCGCTGTCAAGGAAGCCTGCCTGGCTGTTCTCCTTGTGCTGGCTTTATCCGGCATCGCAGCTGTCGCTTTCGGCTTTGCCTGGGGGCTCCTCGACTGGATGCGCAACTTTGGCACTGATGCAGCTCTCTTTCCCTATCTGGGCAGCACGGCAGGACGAGAGCAGATGTTCCATCTCTTCTCCTCCGGACCGCTGGTTCATCTCGAGGGTATGATCTACTGGTATAACGCAACCTTTCAGGGAGCTACCAGATTCGGTTCTGGAGTGGGATTGATTGCCGGATCAATCGTGGCCTTGAGCCTTGCCAGGAAGTATGGCTTTCTTCCTCGCATGGTCGCAGCGGTGGTTGCCGGCATCCTTCTGGGGGGGAGGATGGCTCTCATGGTGACAAGCGAGCCGGATGCTGTCGCCTGGGGCATGCTCGCCGGGGTGGTCGCCGTCTCGTTGCTTTCTTGCCTGCTTGCGTCATCCCGTCGCCTTCCCCTTCTGCCCCTCTCAGCTCGCTTGCCTGACTTCTGAGCTTGGAGCTGCTTTCCTCTAGTTACAATCTGGATGTATGAACGATTTCGGGAGAGCAAATTCGATCTGTATTCAGGAAGAATCGGTATTATTGGGAAAGTGAATGCGACAGTTGCAAGAACGAGCCTGATGGTGCAGGGCAAAGCATACGTGTTTATCAACCACCTCCAGGCTGCCCGGTTCGGGCACGTAGGCTGGGGCTTCTCGGTCGACGACCTTCAGTGCTATTTCGGCTCTATCGATCACCTCTGGCGCCGGGAATGGCCGGGGCGAGTTGGCGATTGGATGGACTACAGCTATGTGGAGCCCGGTGGCAACATAGACTGGTGGGGCGAGACCGGCTCTGAAAAGGATATGCTTGAGATGATGAGTAGTGGGCATCATATCAAGTACCACGAGTACAAGGTCATTCCCGTGGACAACGCGCAACCCCCGCGGGCTGTTCGTGAGGCTGCAGAGTTGAAGCCAGGCGGTTGGTCTTTCTTATGGAACAACTGCGTGCACCAGACCTATCGAGTGCTCTCCTTCTATGGTGCCGGAATCTGGCTACCTCCGCCTCTGGTGCCCATACCGCGCCTGTGGTTTGCTCTGATCGCCTCTGAGCCGCTGTTTCTCAGATCGCGAGATATACTATGACAGTACGGTCTCCCGAGGCACTGAATATGCGACGCCGTGCGTTAGTTCCAACTCGAAGTGCCCGCTATATTCGGGCTGATTGTGGTTTTGCCGACATGGAGGCTCGACGGGCATCATGCTATCTGGACCCTGACCCCTTTCGGTGTCGGCGGTAGTACCAGGGAGCTACCGGATCCGGCTCGCTCCAGAGCCCTTTGCGCTCCAGACGTGCCTTGAGCTCCAGAAGCGCCAGCTCGGGGCTACGGGAATATTTCCGGTACCACCAGGCTAATCCCTCCTCAACAAGCATCTTGTTGAGGTTCTGTCCATCCGGCAGGACGACCTCGCCGACGAGCCGGCCGTAGCGGTCCCTGTCCTCAATGGAAATGCGGACAGGCTGGTGATACGCCTGAGCGATAGTGAAATTCATGGCACGAGAACCGAACCTCTGGTGTCTCTCCGGGCAGTCGATGCCGGCCAGCCTAATTTTGTGAGCACCGCCGGGGGTCATTACTGTGATAGTA
>CAYPBX010000095.1:0-8164 GCA_964409075.1 uncultured Candidatus Obscuribacterales bacterium | reverse complement strand
TACGAGATCATGCCTAGTCTCGTGGGCTCGGAGATGTGTATAAGAGACAGCCGTAAAGGCGACACCGGGATCGGCTTGCCCCAGAAGCGCTGGAATAACACGCAAATGCGCACTGCTGCTGACGGGGATAAACTCTGTCAAACCCTGCAGACAACCAAGCAGGATGGCTTCAATGATCGACATGATCTATCTGCCCGACTGCCCTACTCGTCCATTACCTCATCCCTCTCCGACTCGACTGGAAGGCTGCCCTGGCTGTTGCCAGGCATCTCAACCTCGCTCAAGGGGCGGACGATCTCCAGCGAGTCGCGCGAAGCCTTCATCCAGCTCGACAACCCACCTCTAACCGTGCGGTTTGGATCGTCGGCATCTCCTCCTTCCCTGGCTGAGAGGTTCTGGAGAAGCCGCTGGACAAGATCGGCTGCCTGGGGGCTCACCTCCCAGAACTCCAGCCCGATAACCGTCAATCTGCTCAACCAGTTGCGGTCGATGCGGATGATCCTGGCAAGGATGGATATATCCCCCAGCCTTGTCTCAATCACAAGTTTGACCAGATCGCCACTGTTGAGCTTACCTCCCAGATGCGCCTCTGTCTCGATGCCGATGCCCGAGCGCGAGATATCGCGGCTGCGCGCAGCCAGCGGCAGCTCCTGCCCGCTTGAGCCTGTTAGGCGCACCGCAACATTGACAGGGTAGCGCTGCATCTTTCTCTGAGCCCGTACCGGCTCAAACCGGGGCTTGCGGCACTCCAGCACCCTTCTTCCAGACACCGTGCGCACACCGGTTACCGTTGAGCGCCACAGCCCGCTGAAGGCATGCCCGGGAGAATCGCCCAGGAACCAGATGCTCGTTCCTTTAGGCAGAATTATGTTCTCTTTGGCAGCGGTAGCCAGGCGGATAGCCAACTTCCCCGGATCCTTCTCCAGGACAGTTGCCCTGCCGAAACCAAAGTGTCCCGCCTGCGTCTCTACCTTGACCTTATAGGATCTACCGGTCTGGAACATAGGTTTGCGATCTCAACCTGCCTGAGAATTATTATCGCCCAATTTTCTATATGTAAGCGCTCCGCAGGCTTCGCCTGCTCTGCGCTCCCTCCGCTCCGCTTCGGGTTCCTGGGCCGGAACCCTACGCTTCGCTGCCTGGGCGCCATATCACAGGGACTTTGCCCTTCAGCCTTACTCCCAAGGCATAAATTTGCGAAGCGGGCAGCTGGCTTACCCTGGCAATCTCCTTGGCTGCCTGCCTGAGCGGCTGCCCCGCCGCCAGCGCTTGCGCCAGCTGTGTTTCTATTGCCTTCAGGTCTGCAGCCGGTTTCTCTGCCGCCCCGGCGCCAGCAACCACTAGCACATATTCCCCTTTGGGCTTGCAACTTGCCAGCCGGGCACAAATCTGCCCGAGGCTGCCGCGGTAGAACTCTTCGTGAAGCTTGGTCAGCTCTCGGGCCAGGCACGCCTTCCTCTCGCCCAGGCAGGCAGTAATATCAGCAAATGTTTTGATGAGATCGTGTGGAGATATATAAAAAACAAGGGCGCGCCTCTCCCCCACCAGCTCATCAAGGCGTTTTCTCCTCTCCCGGGATTTTGCAGGCAGAAAGCCCTCGAAGACAAAGCGGTCGCAGTCCAGGCCCGAGGACATGAGAGCAGCTAGAAAAGCTGCTGGACCTGGCACCGGCACTACTTCCATACCAAGCTCGACGGCTGCCTGTACGATGAACCGCCCCGGATCGCAGATTGCCGGGGTACCGGCGTCACAAACAAGACAAACGGTCTTGCCGGCTAAACTTGCACGCCCAAGCACAGGCAGACGTTTCCTTTCGTTGTGCTGATGGCAGCTGAGAAGCTTTCTTGACAATCCGAGGTAATTGAGCAGCTTAAGCGTTACCCTGGTGTCCTCAGCTAGAACGAGATCGGCGCGAGCAAGGGCGTCTTGGGCTCGGCTGGAGAGATCGCCAAGATTGCCGATCGGGGTCGAAATTATATACAGCCTGCCTGACAACCGCTTATCCAAATACGCTCTATATAAACTCGCCGACTCTTCGCTAGGCTTGAGCTTTCGGGAATATACTCCTTGAGCTTCCAGGCAGCCTCCGCAATCGTCTCCAGGTTTTCTACAGCCTTTTGTACAGCTTGCAGATTTTTAAGGGATGAGTTTAACAGGCAAGCCTTGATCCAACTCCATATTTTTGGATTATGTCTCCAGAGCGACTTTTAAGAGCTCTAGCTGTAATGCCTTTCAATAACGGCCTAACCGAAATACCTGTGGGGGAGATGCGTGTGTCTCCCGAGCGATGCACAGCATCGTGGACAGATTGGCAAGCCAGGGAAGATCATTGACATTTGCACCATTCCTCAAATTCACGGTGAGCAAAATCAACGGTATCGGTTCTAGCGGAAGTTCAAGAGCCAAGCGCATCTAACCCTGCCTGAGCACAAGAAAATGGCCGCTACCAACACACGGAAAGCAACAGCACGAGCACTTGGGCAGTTCCGGTTCCTGGTTGCCGCTGCAATACTTCGTAACATATCGGCAAAGCAGAGCTCATCAGTAGATATCCCTTACACCTACCACACAGCTGAGCTATGCGACGATTATGCACTGCGCATCCTTCTGGGTTGGCTTGCCACCAGATATGGTTTTCCTACATATGCGCAAGATACGGATCAAGACAAGGCAACGGACTCTTCTCCTCTTGAGAGCTGGCCTTGCCTGGCCGCTGAATATCCCCTGGTGGTGGGGCAGTGCCTTGAATTGCCAGAACAGGCCTTTTGCGAGGCTCGTGCCTATCTCGATGAGTCCCTGGCTCCAGACCTCTATCTGATGGGCCAGCTCTTCGAGATGCTGCCTGAGGCTCCCCTGACAATAGACAGGCTGAGCCTGTCGAATATAGAGGAGATGGGATTAAAGCGCTCAAAAGGCCAGTTTTATACCCCAGCCAACATAGCCAGGCTCTGCTTGAGGCAAGCGCTGGAAAAGTACTCAGGATCTTTAATGAAGCCCGTTAAAGGGCCGGTCCGCCACCAGGCAGGAGCAAGCAAAGGCAGAAGAGGGACGGGGGTTTCAGAAAGAATCAAGGCCCAGGCGCCCTTCAAGATCCTCGACCCCGCTTGCGGTACAGGAAATTTTCTTCTTGCTGCTGCCGACTGGCTGGAGGAGACTTTCCCTGAGGATGCAATACCACACCTGGTGACAGGCTGCCTTTACGGTGCCGATACCGACGGCAGGGCGCTGGGCATCGCCCGCCTCTCGCTTCTCATCAGGCTCTGGGAGTCCATACGTAACTTTGCCGACCGGTTCGGCTCAAGGAGAGCCAACTATCTCCTGACTACCCTGATTGAGAGATTGAGGCGGAATATCGCGCTCAAGGACAGCCTCTGGCAGGCCCAGTCGACAGATGATCACAACTTCGCCCCTGCCAGCTTCGATCTCGTTGCCACCAACCCCCCGTATCTCAGCTTCGGCTCGCGCAACCAGCGCCAGATGCCAGAACCCCTGTCCCGGGCACTGCGAGCGCTCTACCCTGATTCGAGCCAGTACAAGATCAGGGTCCACTCCCTCTTTCAGGAAGCAGCGCTGCGATATACAAAGCCAGGTGGATACTGTGTGCTGCTTGTGCCTGATGCTTTCCTGACGGGGCGGTACTACCAGCTTCTGCGCAGAAGAATCCTTGCCGAAGCCAGGATAGTCAGCCTCTGGGAATTACCCGAAGGACTCTTTTCCGGCGCCACGGTGGGCAGGTGGTGCAGTGCACTCTACAAGCGGGCCGAGAGCCGGGGAGCACAGCCCTACGAAATAGAACTCTATTCCTTTACGCGCGCAGACCTCGATCAAAAGAGCCGACCGGAGCCAACCCAAAAATACACTCTACCGCTTACGGTCTTCACTGCCCCGGACCGCTGCCGCTTCCGACTCGTATTCTCAAAGATCGATCAGGAGATCGTCGAGCACGCCGATCAGTGGGCAGAACTTGGCAGACTGTTTGCCGGCCACACCGGACTGCGAGGACGCCAGGGACAGAAAGGCCTCATTGCCGATCAAAGGCTGGGCCCATGCTGGCACAAAGGAATACGTTCGGGCGCTCAAGTCAGGCGCCACCAGGTCATCTGGGACGGAACCTGGCTCAACATCGAGCCTGACCTGCTTTATGCAGGCGGCTTCAATAGCAGCATAATCAATCAGGACAAGCTCCTGATCAGGCAGACAGCCGATTCGCTCATAGCTGCCGTCGACACAGGCAGGCTCTATCATCTCAATAACGTCCACAGCTTTGTCGTCCGCAAGAAGGCCATCTCCAGGCAGATTTATCTCTTGAGCGCCGTTTTGAACTCAAAGGCGATGCTTTACCTGTACCAGCTTAAGACAAGAGAGACCGGGCGGCAGCTGGCGCAGATAGACATCGAGACCGTGGAATCGCTGCCGTTTCCTGAACCAGACCCGGGGCTTGCCGCCAGGCTCACCTCCCTGTCACGGCTCTTGGCCTCTACCCTTGCCAGGAGCCAACCAGGCAAGTCGGGTGTTGCCAGGAGGAACCTGAGCACACGAGCCGATCGAGCAGTCGATCGACTCGTTTACAACCTCTTCCAGTTTCAAGACAGGCATGTCGTGCACATCGAGAACGCCTTGACCGGGAAGCGCTTCTGCCCTGGTATACTGCCTCAAACCGACGAGGCTTATAGTCTGGCTCGTATGCACGAAGAAGATGAAGGGCAATCAGACACAACCTTCCCTGACATGCCTGACTAGCCTGGATAACTTTGCGGCCTGTTTCCTGTTAACGCTTAGCCTCTTAATGACAACTCTCCTGCCCTGCCAAGCAGAGGCAACCAGCGATCTCAAGAGCGTCAGAGACAAGTGGGCTGTTCTCATAGGCGTCGACCGTTTTCAGGACCGATCTATTCCAGCGCTCCCCTTTGCCGTTGCAAATGTAAGAGAGCTGGCGGCAGCGCTGAAAGATCCTCAGATAGGACGTTTTTTGCCTGATCATTTGGCTGTGCTGCCAGGCAAGTACACAACCAGGGCCAACATTGAGAAGGTAGTCTCTTTGTGGTTGATGAAAAAGGCTCTACCGAATGATCTGGTAATTGTCTATATCTCAACGCGCCTGCTGGCAGCAGAAAGTGAAGATGATCCCCTCCTTTGCGCCTACGACTCGCTCTCCACCGATGGCAAAGTTTCATGTATTGCGCTTCCTGAGCTTCTAACAAGCCTTAAGCGGCACATTCAATCAAAGCAAATCCTAGTCATTCTGGATACAGCCCCACTTGATGACAGCAAGGAGCCCACGGGCGACCTGCCGGATGCTGCCCGCCTTGCCGAGAAAACAGGGGTGTCGATCATCTCGGCAAACCGACCGGGGTTGCCGTCCTGCGCCTCGACCCTGGGGGCAACCTCAATATTCACCAATCAGCTAATCGAAGGCTTGAAGGCTGGAGCCGGGCTCCTGCCGCTTGAGGACGTGGTCGCCTACCTGGCCGATTCCGTTGCCGCTGCTACCGCCCAGGCAGGATGTCCCAGGCAGGTTCCCGATTATGCCTTCGCCTCATCCTCGTATCCCCTCCCCAGGCTGGCGGCTGGCATGGTTACCGGCAGCTGGAGCCGGGCAAAAGCAAGGGCAATCGGACACCCGGTCGATAGCCTGGCGATGAAACGTCCAGATCTCGTTGACCGTGGCGGTTCAACGCGCAAGTCCGGCAGCACGGAGGCAGTCTCCAGGCAGAGAGATGAAAACGAAGGCGGAAGTGGCGAAAGCAACAACAGTGCAAGCCTGGATTTCGGCTCTTATATGAAAAAAATGAAGCACGATATTGAAAGGCGCTGGCAGCCGCCGCAAGGCTTCAGCAACCGCACGGTTGCTGTCGTTTTCAGCATCATGCGCGACGGTTCCATAAAGGCACCGACAATTGTCAAATCTTCCGGTCTGGAAGCAGTAGATAGGGCAGCGCTCAAAGCGCTCGAGGCTGCCTCGCCGCTTGATCCTTTGCCTCTAGGAGCGCCGGGGTCCGTTCAAATCCGTTACCAGTTCGACTGGGCTGTACGCCGGGCGAGATATTAGTAATAACGGCAGAACTACGAAGCCACTACGTAAAATCCACATTGACCGGCAGCCTCTCTCAGCCTAGATTGAGAGCAAAGCCCGAGAGATATTCCGGTCAGCCCAGCCGGCAGATGCCGCCAGTTACTAAAATGAAAGAGGCAGATTAACCGGACCCCGGCAATTATCATGGAGTAACCAGACAGGCTCATGGCAGAGATTCCAGGTGACGCACAGCTAAACGACAGCAGCGACGAAATCCAGGAGAAGCAGGCGTTAAACCCTGACCAGCACGCCGCAGCAGCTGCCGACCGCATGCTTGAAGCCGCCACCGGGGCCGGAGCGGTGATCCCCGATAGCATGCTGGAGTCCCAGGCCAGGATGGAAGCTATTCTCAAGCTCGAGGAGAGTATGAGGGAAAGCTACCGGCAATTCGGACAGCTGACGATGAGCATGACCGACAAATTCTCCAGGCTGCCTGCCCAAATGCAGGAAGAGTTTCTTGCCGGCAACACCGGTATCTACAGCAACGAGCTTCTCAAGATTTTCCAGCTCAAGCAAGGACTACCCACACCCGAGGATATACAGGACTTCCTCTCCCGCATACAGTCCTGATTCAGCAGCGCTCTGATTCAGGCCGCCGTCTTTGTGCTGGGCGCCTGCCAGACAAGGTTGTGCTAAAATAGCCGCTTGTTTTGGCTAGCTTAAGAGTCATCGGGAAGGGTAGAGTGGCTAAGATCAAGTCGGCCCGCAAAAGGGTTCAGATTGGCGAGCGAAACCGCCTGCGCAACAGGTCCTGGAAGTCCCTGATCCGCTCCTGTCGTGCCACGGTTGCAGAGGCAGTGAAATCCGGCGACCGAGAGTCCGCCGCGACTGGACTCAGACAGGCTTACAAAGCCATCGACAAGGCCGTGGGCAAAGGGGTCGTGCACAGGCGGTCCGGCTCACGCCGAAAATCTCAGTTGGCGCGCCTGGTCAACGATCTGGTCGACGGGAAAATATAGGCAGATCAGCCACCTTCCACCTCAAGGTCTGTGTAACAGCAAATCACCGCCAGCTCTTATGATTGGAGAGCGACAGGATAGGGCGTATATTTACGTTGCGGCAACCCGGGCCATTCTCAGGAAGATTTGGAGATTGAAGCTACACCGCTAAGACAAAACCGGAGCAGCCAGCCGGTCGAAAGCTTTGAGCGACTCGACCTGGGTGAAATGGACGGGGCTGTTCATCTTATCGGCATAGGTGGCATAGGCATGTCTGCCCTGGCTGAAATCCTTCTGTCCAAGGGCCGTACTGTCTCCGGCTCCGACCGGCAGGCATCCACAATTACCAAGAGACTGGCTGCCCGGGGTGCCAAGATTGTCATTGGACATCAAGCCTCCAACATCGGGTCTGCCGCTGCCGTAGTCGTCTCGACTGCCATACCAGAAGATAACCCGGAGCTGGCAGCAGCCCGAGCCACGGGTGTACCGATTGTGCACCGCTCCCAGCTTCTATCCTGCCTGGCTGCCGGCAAGAAGCTCATCGCCATCACAGGCACGCATGGAAAGACAACCACAACCGGGATGGTCTATCAGATTCTCTGCCGCTGCGGTCTCGACCCGTCGCTTGTCCTGGGTGGCATACTGCCTGGTCTGGGAGGAAACGCCAGGGCCGGGCGGGGGGAGCACTTTGTAGCCGAGGTGGATGAGAGCGACAGGACCCATACCGCCATGCGCTCCTATATCGGTGTGATTACCAACCTAGAACCAGATCACATGGAGAATTACCCGGGCGGACTGAAGCAGCTGAAAGAGAGCATGGTCTCCTTTGCCCGCACTGCCCAGCAGGCGGTGATCCTCTGCCAGGACGATCCTGGCGCCAGATCAGTTGGCGAGGCGATTTCAACCAGGGTCATCACTTACGGGCTTCAGTCAGGCAGTCCCGATTATGGTATGGAGAGCCTGGGCGGCAACCGAATGCGGATGTTTGTTGAGGGTAGAGATCAAGGTGAGTTTACGCTTCCGATACCAGGCGAGCACAACAAGCTAAACGCCCTGGCTGCGCTGGCGCTGGCACACGAGCTCTGCGTCCCTGATGACCAGGCAAAAGAGGCGCTGGAGAGCTTCCCCGGGATCGACAGGCGCTTTCAGATCT
>CAYPBX010000094.1:0-8171 GCA_964409075.1 uncultured Candidatus Obscuribacterales bacterium | reverse complement strand
GATCCTCGCGACACCGAAAAGCCGAGCTCCTCTACTGTGCGGGCAATTATCTCCCCGTCCCGGCTGTGCGATATGAGAATGGTTAGCTTGTCTCGCCGGTGTAGATCAAGCAGACCGACCATTCTGCCGTGGTGTACAGCATAGATGACCGGCTGGCTGGTGTCGGTTGCCTGGATGAGCTTTCGGGCTCCGGGGGAGATGAGCTTTACAATTCGGTAGCTGTGGTCGAAAAAGTCGGTTCCGTGGGTTGATATGCCGGACAGCATATTGAGGCGCAGGCGGTCGAGGAGCGGATTGCTCAGCCAGAGATCCCTTAAGCGGAATTGCTTTGTCATAAACAGCCGGATTCCAAGTTGGCAGCAAGTACGGTTTGGGGAGATTGTAAAGATACAGCATAACAGGGCTTACGAGATTTAATTGCTTAAGGCGCTCCCCGCCATATGGCTGCCGGGCGACACCCTTAATCGGTCATCCTGAGCTGATTGCGGGCTTCCGTGCTATGATCTGGGCTTTAAAGATCAAGAAGGAAAGTCACTCAAAAGAGAACGGACACTAACACAGATGGCAGTTGCAGCGGAAAAAAAGAAGGGACTTATCGAAGAGCACAGGACGCATGCCAAGGACACCGGCTCCCCGGAAGTTCAGATAGCGATGCTTACCGAGAGCATCACCCAACTGACCGAGCATCTGCGCCAGCACCCGAAAGATTTTCACGGCCGGCGCGGGCTTCTGATGCTGGTTGGCAGGCGGCGAAGGCTCCTAAAGTATCTCAATCCTGAGAGCTCAGAGCGTTATAAGGCTCTGATAGCCAAGCTCGGGCTGAGAAGATAGGCAGGCTGGACTGGTTTGATGGGGTCTAGCTTCCCTTTTACCCGGGTTGTAAGCAACCTGTTTGACCAGGCACCCGAGGCTGGAATCCAGCCGCTGTGCCTTTTTCCCCAGACACATACATGAGGATCCGAGCGTGCAGATGGAGACTATGACCGGAAAGACAGCCACCTCCCTCCAGGTTGGCGAGAAGACCGTGACGATTACTACAGGCAGGATGGCCCGGCAGTCATCCGGAGCCTGCGAGGTTCAGTGCGGCGGGACGCTGGTCCTGGTCACGTGCGTGGAGAGCAGCAAGGTGCGGGAAGGTATTGACTACTTTCCACTTCTGGTTGACTTTGAAGAGAAGCTTTACGCAGTCGGGCGAGTGCCGGGTGGATTTACGCGCCGCGAGGGCAGGCCTCCGGAGAAGGCTATCCTGACAGCCCGGCTCATCGACCGGCCTATCCGTCCGCTCTTTCCCAAGGATTACAGGCAGGACGTTCAGATAGTGGTAACGGTGATGAGCTCTGACCAGGAGAACCCACCCGATGTGCTTGCCATGCTCGGTGCCTCAACTGCCGTTGAGCTGGCCGGCCTGCCGTTTGCCGGTCCCATTGGTGCTGTCAGGGTTGCTCGTTTGAATGGGAAGCTCATGGCCAATCCGACCTACCAGGAGCTGGCAGGCTCCGATATGGACATTGTCGTAGCTGGAACCGAAAGCAGCATAAGTATGGTCGAGGCCGGCTTAAACTTTGTCGGCGAGAAAGATGTGCTGGCAGCCATTGACTTTGCCCAGCGTGAGATCGAGAAGCAGGTCGAGATGCAGAGAGATTTCCTCCGCCGGCTTGGCATACGCAAGCGCATCTGGGAGCCTGGTGAAAAGCCGGAGGAGCTGGTGAGGCTGATTGAGGCGAAAGCTACAGACAAGCTCAAGGAATCGATGCAGGGTATAACCGACAAGCGTGTCAGGCAGTCCCTAATCGATGAGGCGACCAGCGCCTGTGTAGAAGCCATCGCTGCGCTGCCGGAGGGGCATTCGCTGAGGCTGATTTCCGATACCCAGCTGGCGGAATACATCGAGCAGCACGAAGCCCGGCTCATGCGGGCTCAGGTGCTTGATACAGGCAAGCGGGCTGACGGAAGGCTTTGCGATGAGATCCGCCCGATAAGTGTTGAAGTCGGTGTGTTGCCTAGAGCCCACGGGTCAGGTCTTTTCAGTCGCGGCTCAACTCAAGCTCTCTCTATAACTACCCTGGGGACGCCAAGTGATGCGCAAAGGCTTGATTCAGTCGATCCGCAAAAGGAGAAGCGTTATATCCATCATTACAACTTCCCGGCCTTCTCGGTCGGTGAGGTCAGGCCAAACCGGGGACCGGGAAGAAGGGAGCTGGGTCACGGGGCCCTGGCCGAGAGAGCGCTTTTGCCTGCACTCCCCACAAGCGATGAATTTCCCTATGTTCTCAGAGTAGTCTCGGAGATACTGGAGTCCAACGGCTCCACGAGCATGGCTTCGACCTGCGGGTCTTCGCTGGCGCTTATGGATGCGGGTGTGCCGCTCACGACTACCGTGGGTGGCATCGCCATGGGCTTGATCCTGGAGGGTGACCGCTTTGCAATCCTCTCGGATATACAGGGGATGGAAGATTTCCTGGGGGACATGGATTTCAAGGTTGCAGGCAGCAAGGACGGGATCTCTGCTCTGCAGATGGACATCAAGATTCAAGGCATCTCCATTGAGATTATGCGCGTGGCGCTGGAGCAGGCAAGGAGAGGAAGGCTGCATATTATCGAGAAGATGGAGCAGGTGCTGCCGAAACCACGCCCGGATTTGTCTGCCTGGGCGCCGAGGATCCTCAAGATGCAGATTGCCCAGGAGGATATCGGTACTGTCATCGGTCCCGGTGGCAAGGTGATACGCCGAATCATTGAAGAGACGGGTGCTACCATCGACATAGAGGACGACGGCTCAGTCATCATTGCCAGCGTCGATCCGGTGGGCGGTCAGGCTGCCCGCGAGTGGATCTCTCGGCTGGTCAGGAAGATCGAGATTGGCGCTGTCTATTACGGGAGAGTGACCCGGATTATCCCTATGGGAGCGTTTGTAGAGGTTCTGCCCGGCAAAGAGGGAATGGTCCATATATCTAAGCTGGAGAACCGCCGCGTCTGTAGGGTTGATGATGTAGTCTCTATCGGCCAGCATGTCATAGTCAAGGTGAGCGATGTTGACGACCGGGGCAGGGTCAACCTTACAATAAAAGGTGTGACCGACCAGGAAAAGAAAGCATGTCAGGAGGAGTTTGCCGATCTCGAATGATCCCACGCGGCGGCAGTCAGGGTCTCATGCGCCCTGTTGTATTTGCGGTAGCAGCGCTGTGTGTTCTTGCGGTGTTTCAAGCAAAAGCTCAAGCCGCTGATCAGGCAGGAAGCCTTGCGAAAGTTTATGCTCTGCGCGACCAGGCGCTCAACGACCAGCTGCGCGGAAACTACGGACTGGCCTATGAAGAGCTTAAACAGGCATGCTTACTTGCCTCCGCGCACTGGAGTCGACACAAGCCGGTTATGGAGAGCCTGTACTTTGAGCTGGCAACAGCCGCCGAGCTGGCTGGCAAGCAGGAGGAAGCCCTGGAGGCTCTCCATGACTGCCTGGCCTGCAAGCCGGATCATGTAAAGGCCAGGCTCAAACTGGCCCGGCTCTTAGCCCGTGCAGGCAAGCTTGAGGAGGCTGTTGTGGAAGCTAGAAAGGCTGTGTCACAGGCACCCGGCGATGCGGAAGCCGAGGCGTTGCTTAACCTTCTGCTCACAGATAGATAATTAGCCGCTGCGCGCCTATAAAAAGAAAAGGGGCTTGCAAGCCCCCCTCTTCGCGATGAGTTGGCCGTGGATCTACTTTACCCTGGCAACCTTCTCTTGGAACTCCTTGCCGACGCGGAAGGCAGCAACCTTTTTTGCCGGAACACGAATCTTCTCGCCCGGCTTCTGCGGATTGTTGGTCATGCGGGCCTGGCGGTCGCGGCGCTCGAAGGTGCCGAAGCCAACCAGAGTGACGCGGTCACCTTTTGAGACGACGTCGGTAACGACATCGGTAAATGCTGCCAACATATCTTCTGCAGCCTTCTTGGTATTGTTTGTTCTTGCAGCAATTTCTGCAGCCAATTCTGCCTTGTTCACTGAGAGTCCTCCTTTTGCCCTATGCTTATCAACTTACGGTTTGCTAAACCGGGTAATGAGCAAAGATACAGGACTTGCTCACCTGAAACAAGATCTTGCTGAGAAATTTGCCCATTGAGGTTTGACGCAGCGACCTGCCGGGGCTGCCGGCTTAGTGGGTTGATTGCCAGAGGAACGGAGCCGACGAGCGGCTTGTGATGCTGTGCCTATTTTATCGGTAGCCAGCCAAGATATTAAGGTGAAAAGAAGCGCAAACTGGGCACAAAAGTATTACCGATGAGGAGACCGAGGCAAGATACACCTGCATATCCGGTGAGGACGGAGTCACGGGCGGCTGCATTAGAGGCGGCTGCCGCCAGCCAGGAGAAGAAGGGGCTTGGGCCGATTATCCTCGATGTCAGGAGGGTAACGCTTTTGGCTGATTATTTTGTCATCGTGGGAGGCGAATCCCGGCAGCAGGTCAAGGCCATTGTTGAGGCGGTCGGGAGCCGACTGGAAACAATGGGGCTGAGACCGCGGAGTGTCGAGGGAGTGAGGGAAGGGCGCTGGGTGCTTATGGACTATGGGGATGTAATTGTGCATGTTTTGCAGGAGCGGGAGCGCAATTTTTACAAGCTCGAGCAGTTTTGGAGCCAGGGGTTAATTGTGGATTGCTCAGAATGGGTACAAGATCAGGTGAAGGGAGCGAGCCAGGATAGTCAAGCAATCTCAGGAGGCGGTTCGGGTAGGCCATGAGTTTTAGAACCAGACTTCAATCGTTTGTGGACAGCCGTCAGAAGATTCAGATCTGGTACGGAATGGGCTGTCATAATACAGTGACCGGGCGGGTGCTGAGTGTCGATCATGACCACATCGACATGGAAGCCTACAGTCACGAGAACGACGGTCAGATTCATGTTCGCCGGATCCTGGTTCCTCTGCACCTCATTCTGCACATAGATATAACCAGCGCCGAAGCTCCCGAAGGCGATCAGGAAGAAGAATTTGCTCTTGATTCCAGAGTCAAAGATCGCTGCCCGGCGCCGCCGCTTTCCGTAGTAGACCTTCCCGATGCGCCCAAAGGTTACGCGGTCAGAATCCTCTCCCAGCTCAATGCCTCATACTCGAACCGCTTCTCCAGAATGCACGCCGGCCCCGGCGGAATTTATTTTGCTGTTGACGGCAGCATCTGGTGTGTAGATGGCAGTGGTCACCTTACGGAGTATGCCAGAATTCGCGGTACAAGCACCATATCAGGTCTTTCCTTTGATAGAAAAGGGGCGCTCTTTGTGGCTACCATACAGGGCACGGTATACAGAATAGATCCCAACAAGAGCGGACGAGTGCTTGCTCAGCTCGATGGTAGCCTTACAGGTGGTGGTACATTTCTTGCCGATGTTGTTGTGAGCAATCGGGAAGAGGTTTTGGTCTCGAACTTCCCCTCCAATACCGGCGGCATTTTCCGGATCGATCGGTTTGGTGAGTACGAGGTCCTCGTTGGCGGGCCCGGACACGGCACCCAGGGACTTCTCCTGGATGGCGATAGCTTTCTCTGGTCGATGGAGCATGCCACGGGATCGGTAGTGAAAAGGTCGCTTGACGGGCGAGAGCTTACCCGAGTAATGGTCTCCGAGCCAGAAGCTTTTAACTTCGCTGACGGCTACGATGGTAACCTGGCTATGGACTATCTGGGCCGGCTCTATGTTACAGCCGGTCGAGCCGGCAGTGTATTGAGGGTGTCCCGCGAGGGCAAGAGTGAAATATTCCTCAATGGGCTCATGAATCCCACCGGCATATCGTTCAATGCTGACGGGACGCTCTTTGTACTGGAAGCAGGACGGTCGCGGGTTTTGCGTGTCGCGAACCTCGATAAAGCAGACCGGACGGCCTCTGCTACCGCGCTGAGCTGACCAGTTCAGCTTTATCCTCTCTCTTGTAGAGAGAGGCGATCAGCTCCCGGTAGCGCCGGGCTACTGTTTGTCGCTTGACCTTGAGCGTGGCTGTCAGCTCCCCTGCTTCGACAGAAAGATCCTGATTGAGAATGTCAAATCGTCTGACTCTCTCATGTTCAGCCAGCCCTGCGCAGCGCTGCCCGATCTCCTGGCGCAGGAGCTGACGGAGCGGCTCTGAGTGGATGAGCTCTTTGTAGCTCTCGAAGCTCCAGCAGTGCTCCTGGGCGATTGAGATTGCTGCCTGCTCGTCAAGGGTCAGCAGGGCGACAAGATGTTTTTGCCTGTCACCAAATACAATGGCTTGAGTGACAAAGGGAATCGTTTTCAACAACGCCTCGATTCGCTGCGGTGCAATATTCTTTCCGGCCGAGTTGACTATGAGATCCTTCTTCCTGTCCGTGATCGTAAGGTACCCGTCCTCATCCAGGGTACCGATGTCGCCGGTGTGGAACCAGCCCTTCGTGAAAACACGCTCAGCAGGCTCCCCAGCAACATTGCTATCCTGCCCGAAGTAGCCTGAGAATACCGAGGGTCCCTTGATGAGGATCTCACCATCTGTGTTGATCTGCATTTCAACTGATGGCAATGCCGGACCGACTGTACCTGCCTTTATCTTGCCGACACGATTAACGGATGCCGGCGCTGTAGTCTCGGTGAGACCGTAGCCCTCGAGTGTAGTGATGCCGATTGCATTGAAGAACTCGATAACCTCGGCTCTTGCTGCTGCTCCTCCGCTGACAAGGAGGCGCAGCCGGCTGCCTATGCGATTGCGTAGCTTTCTGCATACAAGCTTCTCGGCCAGCCAGTGCTTTGCTTTCAGTCCGGCTCGGATTGTCTTGCCCTGCACCTCCTGGAGCATCACCTGCCTGCCTGTATCAATAGCCCAGCTGATGAGCTTCTGGGCTCGCGGAGAGGCTCCCTGGATGCCGCTTAGCACTTTAGAGTAGATCTGGTCGAGAACACGTGGGACAACCAGGACCATCGTGGGATTGATCTCGGCCATGTTCTTGCCGACATGCTCTATTCCTTCTGCAAAAGCGCAGACGCCCCCGGAGTGCAGCCAGTAAAATTGCCCGCATACTCGCTCAAACACGTGCGATAGGGGCAAGAACGACAGATATACGTCCTCATGGCTAATTGGTATTACCCGGGACAGATCCTCAAGCACGCTGATAACATTGCCGTGAGTAAGACCAACTCCTTTAGGCTGTCCCGTGGTGCCGGAAGTGTAGATGATGGTGGCGAGGCTCTCCCGACCCAGGCTTGCAACCCTCTCACGGATCACCTCTTTATTGCTCTCCAGAAAATCGCCTCCTTGATTTTCTAGCTCCGGCAGTCCAATTACAGTATTAAGATCGACATCGAGCTCCGCTAACGACCTGCCGCCTGCTGGAGCTGACAGCAAGACAATCCGCTTGAGGTCAGGGAGCTCATCTCTGACAGCCAGCACCTTGCCAAGCAGCGCATCGTTGCCGACAAACACGAACCGACAGCCGGAATGATTGAGAATGTATTTAATATCTGCTTGCGAGCTGGTCGGATAGATGGGCACTGAGATGGCGCCGTTGCTCTCTATGGCCAGATCGGCTGCTACCCAGAGGTGGGCGGTCGGAGCGAGGATAGCTGCTGACTGCCCTGGAGCTAAGCCTTCTGCTGCTAGTCCCGCACCAAGCCGCTCTACCATAGAGGCGAAATCGCCCCAGCTTAGTTCCCTGTAGGGGCCGTGCCCCTCTTTGTATTGAACTGCAATTCGGTTATGCAAACTTGCAGCCCGACGGTAGAAGATAGAGATGAGATTCTCGGTCACGGCATCACCTCAGAAGCTGGCAGTCTTATCTCTTGCACACGATATTACAACCTGCATTTTTAAGATAAGTAAAAAATCCCTTTAAGGTGCAGGTAATCCAATAAAGATATGCGCATGGATGCCTTGACTACAGCATGTCTCGCTCACCTGTAAAAGAAGATGAAGAATGGTTAACATCATGTCACGCACAGGTATCGAGGCGGTGCCAGGTGCCAAGGCGACTCATGAACGCCTTGCCACGTGCTTCTGCCGCAAGCTCTCCACCCAGTCAGACAGTTCCAGGACGAGTCGATCAATTTCAGGATCGAACATAAGATCATGCCAGGCATCGGCGAGATGCCTGCGGTGTTTCTTTGGTGCTGACAGGCGGCTGAAGGCTTTCGTGGCCGTCTGATTACACACTATTTTGTCCATGCCGGCCGTAAACATGATTGCCGGTGTATTGATGGCTGCAG